>JAJYMT010000003.1 GCA_021786695.1 bacterium | reverse complement strand
CATTTAAGCGTAAAATGAAACCCCTCAAAGGGAAAAATAAAAATCGGCCGCTGTCTAGGGTTTGGAGCCGCCGGCGCCGCTGATCTTGAATAGGTTTTTCAGCCAGCTGACGAATGAAGCCCAAAGATTTTTTAACTTGCCGACTACGCCGTCAGCCGCCTCGGATTTCAGGTCCTGGCGCGCCTGCTCGGCCGCATTTTTCAGGTTTTTGCCAATCTTGTCGGTGGCCGAGGCGAGCTCCTTGGTGACCGTAGCCACGGTGCTTGAGACCGGGGTCGGTATTATCTGGAGCGGATTGATTTTCAGCCGGTTGAGCTTATTCTTCAATTCCTGCGGCAGAGTCGAGCTGTTCACCTTGTCTACGTTATTTTTTTCCAATATCGCTTCGATGTCTTCCTGGTTGAGCGGCGCCTGGGCCGCGGCCAGCGCGGCCGCGGGCGCAATCATAGAGGCCAGCACAATAATAACAATATGTTTTTTCATGGCGGTCTTGATGTTATTTCTTATGTTAATTGCAAAAATCGCCCGTTCAGGACGACTTTTAGGATTTATTTAAGGAATTCGGAGAGTTCCTCTTCCAGCGCCTCAAGCGGACGGTAACCGACCAGTTCTTTAACAACCCCCCCGCCCTTGAATACTTTCATCGCCGGTATTCCCTGAATGTCGTATTTTTCGGCCAGCGCCTGATGTGCCGGATCATTTACATCGAGCTTGGCGATTTTAATTTTGCCGGCGTACTTTTCCGATAATTCTTCCAGGATCGGCGCCATCATCCGGCAGGGTCCGCACCACTCGGCCCAAAAGTCGACCAGCACCGGCTGGTCTGAATGCAAAACCTCATGCTCGAACGTCTTATCAGTCAACACGATTGGATGTGACATAAAATTAGTTAAAAATTAAAAGTGCGAAATTAAAAGTGAAATTAAGCTATGGACGATGCCCCAACTTTTAACTTTGCGTTTTCAATTTTAAACATTGCTATTTTAACCGATTATGTTTTTCCTGTTATTTTCCAGGAAGTCGGCCGGTTTGTCCAGAACGAAGGCGATTCTTTCCAGCCATTCAGCCAATTCTTTAACCGATGCTTTTCCCGAAGATTGACCCGAACTCACCATCTCTTGTCCGATTTTCGCCAAGCAGTTAGCCCGATCCTGGTCATTCCATTTTTTTGTAATTTTCGCTGCCGCGTCAGCGCCGGCCAGCTTGATCCGGTTGCCCCACCAGATCGGCTGGCTCGGGTGCATCCGTTTATCCTTGATTGCCTGGTTCATTTCATCACAAACGCTTTTAACTTCTTCAAAATCAAACTCGCCTTGTTTCTCTTGACTTTCGGTTCCGAAGCCGGAAAATTTTTCGCGTCCCATATACTTATCGTTTAATTCTTACTTATTATTTTTCCCGCACACCCGCACAAACTCAACAAATAACGGATGCGGGTCGAGCGGACGGGAGATGTATTCGGGATGGAACTGGGTGCCGATGAAAAAGGGGTGATTCTTGATTTCCACCGCCTCGACCAGTGTATTATCCGGCGAGGTGCCGGAAATTGTCAAGCCGGCTTTTTCAAATTCCTGGCGGAAGCGGTTATTGAATTCATAGCGATGGCGGTGGCGTTCGGAGACGATTGTTTTTTTGCCGAATTTTTTGGCGTAAATCTTGGCGAGTTTGGTGCCGTCTTTCAGTTTGCAGGGCCAGCCGCCGAGACGGATGGTGCCGCCGTACTGCTTTTTGGCGATCAGCGCTTTCTGCTCTTCCATCAGATGGATTACCGGGTGTTTGGTTTTGGGATCGCATTCTTCGCTGTTCGCGTCCTTGAATTTAAGGACATTGCGGGCGAACTCGATCACCGCCATCTGCATACCGTAACACAGGCCGAAATATGGCACCTTGTTTTCCCGGCAGTACCTGATAGTTCTGATCTTGCCTTCCGAACCGCGCGAACCCCAGCCCTGCGGCACGATGATGCCGTCGAATTGCTTCAAAATTTTTACGCCCTGCTGTTCGACATCTTCCGCGTTCAGTTCGCTCAATTTGACCTTGACCCCGTTGGCCACACCCGCGTGCTTGACCGCCTCGATGACCGAGATGTACGAATCGGAAAGAGTAAAATCGCCGGTCTTGAAATACTTGCCGACCATGGCGATGTTTATTTCTCTCTTGGCCTTTTTCATCCTGGCAAGCATCTTGCGCCAATCGAGAAGATCCTTCCTGCGACTGCGCAAATTTAATTTCTTGAGAATTTTATCTCCAAGGTTGTCTTTTTCAAAATTGACCGGCACGTCGTAGATCGAGGAGACGTCCGGCGCGCTGATGATGTTTTCCAGATCCACGGCGCTCGAAATCGCCAGTTTGCGTTTACGCGGCTCGTCCAACGGCCGGCGCGCGCGACAGACCAAAAAGTCGGGCTGCAGTCCGGCCTGGTTCAAGGTACGGACCGCGTATTGGGTCGGCTTGGTCTTCATCTCGCCGATCATCGAAGGGATCGGCAGATAACCGACCATCACGATGGCGACATTTCCCTTCTCCAGGATCTGCATCATCCGGGCGGCCTCCAAAAACAGCATATTCTGATATTCTCCGACCGTACCGCCGATCTCGATTATCATGATTTCCGCCTTGTCTTTTTTGGCCGCGAATTTGATGCGCTTGATCACCTCTTCCGGGATATGCGGTACCACTTCCACACATTTGCCGCCGTACTCCAGGTTACGCTCGCGGGTGATGACCGACTGATAGACCCGGCCGGTGGTCATATAGTTATCGCGCAGAATGTTCCTGTTCAAAAAACGCTCGTAGTTACCGATGTCCTGGTCGGTCTCGTCGCCGTCCTCGGTGACGAACACTTCGCCGTGCTCGGTCGGATTCATGGTGCCGGCGTCGACATTGATGTAGGGGTCGATCTTGATCGCACTCACGTCATAGCCCTTGCCGATCAGAATCCTGCCAATCGACGAGCAAGTGATGCCCTTGCCGACTCCGGACATTACGCCGCCCGTCACGAAGATGTACTTGGTCGCTACCTTTTTAGTTTTATTCGCCATATTAAAAGTTGTTTTGTAATTACAACAAAAATCGGCCCGGAGCTTCCCCATAATTTCGGCCGATTGTCAGATAACATTCGTATCAACATTTTACCACCTTTTGACTTATTATACAATTATTGATAAGATTTCCTTATAAAGGTGGCCAGTTGCTGGTCATTTTTCAATTAAATGAATATTCGGGGATCGCCCGCCCGCATCGCAAGCGATGTCATGGCGGGCAGGTCTAATGGTTTTGCTCGTTAAATGTTATTATAAATAAAAAACATTCGGGGATCGTCTAATGGTAGGACTCCAGGTTTTGGTCCTGGCTATCTAGGTTCGAATCCTGGTCCCCGAGCACTTTTTTCTCGCTCCCCTGGGGGGTGAGAAAAAAGCTTGGTGATAGGAGATGAACCCCAACGTTCGGAAAGGGGCTTCCACCCCTTCGAATACCCGTCCCCAAGCCAAATTTTATCAAAAAAATATCGCTAATTTTAAATGAGATAGCGGTATTTTTTATGAAGGGGAAACGGATTCGAATCCATGGTTTATTTCTTTTATTTTTCTCTAATTATTGATATATTTATTTTACAATCAACCGACTTACAAAATTGAGTAATATGAGTTTGCTTATAAATCTTTTATGTTCTTGGTATATGGATAGTAGCGATAACTGCAATTGCTCTAAAGAGCAAGAAAAAAAAGATAAGCGAGAGGGCGGTAAAATCAGGTGGCTGGTCGGCGCTTTGTTGCTGATCATCCCCTTGGAGATATTGTCATTTTTTTCGATTGATCTCGGATTGTGGATCCAGTTGCCGTTATTTATCGGCATCATTTTAGTCTTTGGCAGAAGCATACTGGCCAGCGGATTCAGAAGCCTCTTGAAGCTGAATTTTTCAGACATCAATCTGCTCATGACCATCGCCATCGTCGGGGCGATGTTCCTGCAGAAATTTGAAGAGGCCGCGGTCATCGTGGTCTTGTTCGGTTTGGGCGAGGCCCTGGAGCAGTACGGCTTGAAACGCAGCCGGCAGGCCCTGGAAAAACTGATTGACAATTTCCCCAAGACAGTCGAGCTGAAGAACGGACAAAAGGCGGACATTGAGAACGTCAAAAAAGGAGAGATCGTCATCATCCGCCCGGGCGACCGGATCGGCCTTGACGGCGAGGTGGTTTTGGGCGACAGCTTGGTGGACGAGTCAATGATTACCGGTGAACCTTTGCCTAAAAGCAAGATCGTCGGCAACGCCGTCTATGCCGGATCGATCAATACCAGAGGTTACTTAGAAATTAAAGTAATAAAAGAAGCTAAAGATTCGACGTTGAATAAAATCGTGCAATTGACCGGTGAATCGCTCAAGCGCAAGGCCGACTCGCAGAAATTCATTGAGAAGTTTGCTCGTTACTATACGCCCTTGGTGGCAGCGGGCGCGGTTTTGTTGTTTTCCATACCGGTGCTGTTTTTTGGCGGAGCTGTGCAGTTTTGGCTGGTGCAAGCATTGACTATTCTCCTGATCGCATGTCCCTGCGCCTTGGTTATCTCCACTCCGATTTCGGTCTTTTCTGCACTCGGCAACGCCGGGCAAAGAGGCATCTTGATTAAGGGCGGCAAAGTTATTGAAGAGATGGCGCAGATCAAACAGATCGGCTTTGACAAGACCAGGACCCTGACCAAGGGCGCGCCTGAAGTCACGGATATTATTCCGTTTAATGGTTTTACCAAAGAAGAAGTATTAAGCTGCGCTGCTGGTTTGGCCATCTATTCCGAGCATCCTTTGTCTAAGAGCATTGCCGATGAGGCAAAATCGCACGGCAACGACACCCACAAATTCAAGAATTTCAAATCGATTCAGGGCGAAGGTATCATTGGTGATTGCCTGGTCTGTACCGATGTCAGTCATTGTTTAGGTAAGATTGATTTTGTTGCCAGCCAAGCCAGCGGTTCAGCGCTCGACCAAATCATGATCAAAGAAAAGGAGCGGTTGGAAAAAGATGGCAAGACCGTGGTTTTTCTGGGCGATAAGAAGCAAATTAAAGGACTGATCGGGCTGTCTGATGAAATCAAAGTCGAAAGCCGGCAAGCCGTGGCGGGCCTTAAAGAACTCGATATTGATTGTTTTATGATAACCGGCGATAATGCTGGAGCGGCTAACTATGTCGCCAAGCATCTCGGCATAAGCGAAGTTTATGCCAGTCAATTGCCGGAGGATAAGGCGAAGCTGATAAGCGGAAAATCAAAGAATAATATCAAAGTAGCCATGGTGGGCGACGGGGTGAACGACGCGCCGTCGTTGGCCGGTGCTAATGTGGGCATCGCCATGGGGTCGCTCGGTTCCGACATTGCCATCGAGAGCGCCGATGTGGCCTTGATGAATGACGATTTGAAACTGATTCCATTCTTGATCGGCTTGAGCAGAAAAACCGTTGGTAAGATAAAATTTAATACCTATTTTGCCCTTGGCACGAAGTTTATCTTTTTGGCCTTGGCCGTAGCGGGAATGAGCAATCTATCGCTGGCTATTTTTGCAGATGTGGGGGTGACATTAATGGTTGTGCTAAACGGTTTAAGTTTGTACGGTTTTCAAGCGAAATAAAAAAGTTCGGAAGCTATCCAAGTATGCGAGCCAAGAAGGACAAACGTCAGCGAAAGCGGAGGTGAGGGATGCAGGTCCTGCGGATTCCGAAGGGCGAAACGTTTTTCATGGCAGTTGTCTGCATCTGTTTTGTCGGAAAAAAATCCGACGTGCTCCTTTTACAGAAAAAAGGCGATCATCCGGTCTACCCCGGATTGTGGGGTTTCCCGGCCGGAAAGATGAAAAAAAGCGACCGCAGTACGCAGCGCGCCGCCTGCCGCGAAATCAATGAAGAAACCGGCAACGACGTTCCGGCCAACCGGCTGCGTCTCATCGATACCCGCGCCTACCGGCACCAAAAACCGGACGGCGAACCGTTCTATTTCATCGCCCGCTCCTTCTATCTGGATGATTTCGCTTTGCCCGGCTTCCGCCGTAACGACCAGGAACATAAAGCGGCCCTGATAGTGCCCGCCCAGGACATTCTCGGGATGAACAGCAGATGCTTCATTCCGGACACCCACCAGGCATTCGTCGACCTTTACCAGCGTCTCAAACAGACCGGCAAGCTGTAGCCGGCAAACCGATCCGCGCCTCGCACCCCGAGGCGCTTTTTTGTTTTATTTTAGTACAAACATTGACAAAAATACCAAATATGGAGATAATGACCCGATATCTATTTTGCTGTTTGAAAACAAAAACCACGAGGAGGAAAGCGATGATCACGGTAAAGTTGCTTTACGCCAGTAATGTCCATCCGGAGGATTCCGCCAGCCACGCCGCCAAGACCTGTCACCAGGATAGTTTGCCGGCACTGGGTGAGCGGATCGATGTGCGCCGGAGCACTTTTGCAACCGGCCACCACACCACTATCCAACATTTTTACCTGACCTTCGCCATCGACGGCATCGCCGTGGGCGACGTCACCTTCGGCCTGCATCTGGTCAGCCCCTTCTACAACTCCGACCAGCGCAGCGGCCGCTTCTGCGCCAAGATGTTCCTGGAGCCGGACTTTGACCGGATCATGAACTACATCTACGCTTTTTGGCCGCAACTCGGCGCCGGCCAGCCGCAGGAAATATTGTCATATCTGCGCAAAGGCATCAACTTGTTCCAAGCCAACATAAGCGCGGCGGAAAAACTCGCCCGGCAACTGATCGCCCAAGAGCGCCCGCGCGCCAGCGCCGGTTATCTGGAAAAAAACGCCCCGAATATCGCCCAGGAGCAGACGCGAATGTTCATCCCGATAGTGTTCCCGACCGGTCTCGACTTCACCATCAATCTGAGCGCCCTGGCGGCGCTCCATGCGGCCGCCTGGACGCCGCAGCTCAAACACATCACCGGATTGATGGTCAAAGAAGTCCGGGCAAAATGGCCGGAGATATCGTATATGTTCAACCGCGAATACCGGCTGATGTGGTGGCCGGAGACGCAGAAACATTGGTTCAGTCCGGTCAGGATCAAGTACCAGCCGAGAGTGCAACTCGATCACCTGGATGTAAACGACTGCTTCCAACTGCCTGCTCCGGAAATAATGCATCCGATCGATCAGCTTCATTTCCGGCCCGAGCAGATGGAGAATTCCGTCTACGGCATCAAGACCTGCGTGCAATTATCCGTCGCTACTATGGGCCAGGACCAGCGCCATCGCACCATCGCGCGCGGCCTGCCGAAATTCACCGGCGATTTCTACCTGCCGCCGATCCTGCGCCTACTCGGACTGGAAAATTCCGCCAAGGATCTGATGACCGATTGGCTCCGGCTGGCCGGGAAAGGCCTGCTGCCGCGGACCTTGGTAACGATCCTCGCGCCCTACGGCGCCATCGTTGCCTACAAAAAGTCCGGCTCCTTCAACGCCTTGGCGCACGAACAGGCCAAACGGCTCTGCTGGTGCGCCCAGGAGGAGATCTACCATCTGAGCCGTTTGCTCCGGGCACAGGTCAGGAACCGCGCCGGCAAGAATTCCGAGCTGCTCGGCCTGTTCGAACCGGCTTGCCTCAAAAACGGGGTCTGCATCGAAGGCAGCCGCTACTGCGGCCGCGACCTGCAAAAACGCGATCCCAAGACCTACTTTCCCCTGCGGAAAATTTGACCGAAAGGAGCGAGGGTATGGACAAGGACCAAGAAGCCAAGAAGTGCCCGAGGTGCCAGGGACCGATGAGACCGTTCGTTCATATCTACTCCGGTCCGCCCGAGCATCAAACATTGCCGATCGGCGGCGGAATGAAGTGCGACCGATGCCATCTGATCACGGAATACGACTCCAACCGCAAATGCGTCGTCTGCGACGGGCAGGTGGTTCCCGACACCTACATCTTCCACCAGGAAATATATCACCCGGAAAACAAGTCCTTCAAGGAAGTGGACAAGGACTATTACTGCCGGCAGTGCGGCCTCAAGTACAGGTTCCCGCCGCCGGAAAAACCGACCCAGCCGGCCTAAACCGAACCCGTTCATTCAAAAGAGCCCCGACGTTATGTCGGAGCTCTTTTTCAATTTCAATCAGCACCGAACGGCGATACTCACACTCTGGAATATTTCCTAACCGCAATCCAGCTGGCAAAAATATTGATGGCGGCGGCGGAGAAAAACTCTAGCAAAAAAATTCTCCAAAAATTTTCTTTGAAATAATTGACTATATTGAAGCTGTAGCCGGCGAAAAAGGTCTCGAGATAGGGCTGGAGCAGGGTCAGAAAGGGATAAAAGACCAGCGCGGTGACGGCCAGCCCGAGCAGCGTATAGATGACGCTGGAAAAAAGGTAGGGCGCGCGGATGAACCAATTGGAGGCGCCGACCAGCCGCATGATCTTGATCTCACGCTGATGGGTGTAGATCGCCACCCGGATCGAATTGTAGACCACCAACACCGTAATCAGGATGAAGATGAAGCTGACGAACATACCGGCCTCGTTCACCTTGGCGGCGATGCCGTTGATCTTGCCGAGCATCTGCTTCGGATTGTCGAAATTGCGCGACTCGATGATGTCGTTCTGGATGCGGTTGATGCTCGTGATCAGATCGTCATAATTCTCCACCTGTTTCGGCTTGATCACCAGGGTCGGGGAGAGCGGATTCTTGTTCAGTTGCCGCAAGGCCTCGAGCACGTCCGGGTCGTTCTTGTGCTTGTCGCGGAAGTCGTCAAGCGCCTGCTGTTTGGAGACGTAATCGATCGATTTCACCTGGTTGATGTTGGAGATCTGCGCTTTGAGCGCCATAATTTCCGGCTCGGCCGCCTCGTTTTTCAGGTAGACGTTAATATCGACTTTTTCCTTGATTGAATCCACTGCCGACTGGCTGATGACTTTGATGGTGATCAGGGTATTGACGGAAAAGAGCGCCAGGACCAGGATCACCACCGTCACGATCGACAGCCAAAAATTACGGACCAGGTCCTGTAAGCTGAATTTTACCGCTCTTAACACCGACAGAATAATCATAAGAGATATTTACCGACCGCCTGGTCGGATACGATCCGGCCGTTTTCGATGGTGATAACCCGCCGCTTCAGGCGGTTGACGATCTCGCGGTTATGGGTAACAAGCACCACGGTGGTGCCGAATTTATTGATGCGCAGCAGCATCTCGATGATTTCTTCGGCGTTGATCGAGTCCAGGTTGCCGGTCGGCTCGTCGGCCAAGAGGATCTTCGGACGGTGGACCAGGGCGCGGGCGATGGCGGTCCGCTGCTGTTCGCCGCCCGAGACCTCGCTCGGGTAGCGGTCCATCTTGCCCTCGAGCCCCACGATCTTTAGAACTTGCGGCACGATCGAACGGATCTTCTGCCGCGTCTGGCCGCAGACCTGGAGGGCGAAGGCCACGTTTTCTCTAAGCGTCTTCTTTGGTAATAGTTTGAAATCCTGAAAAATCACGCCGATCTGGCGCCTAAGCACCGGAATCTCGTTTTTCCTGATGTCAGTGATATCCCAGTCGCCGACGACGATCTTGCCCTCATCGATCCGCTCCTCGCCGATCAGGGATTTGATCAGGGTGGTCTTGCCGGTGCCGGATTGGCCTACCACCGATACGAACTCGCCCGGTTTGATGTGCAAGTTGATCTTGTTCAAAGCCCGGACGTCCGGATGGTAAATTTTTGTGACGTTAATGAAACGAATCATGGAGGGGTAGGTGTTAGGTTCTAGGTGCTAGATTCTAGGCATTTAAGGGTATTTAAAAATTTGGGCCAAGAACCGAAATAATATTAATTTAACAGTCGTAAAGAATAATTTATCAGATCCTCGGTCTCGCTGAAGCTCCTGCTTTTTTCCGCGGTGCCGAGCGTGACCGCGATCACCTCGCGGCCCTTCTCGTCCTTGGCGCGCGTCATCAGGCAATAATTCGCCTCCTCCAGATAGCCGGTCTTGGATCCGGTCACTTTTAGCCGGTTCAGGGTGATGAGCGGATTGGTGTTCCTGATCAAGTGCCGCTTCTTGGTGTTCCTGGTGTAGAATTCGTACGATTTCATCTTGGAGATCTTTTCGATGATCGGATGATCAAGCACCCTGTTAGTCATTATAGCATAATCGAGCGCGGTGCTCACGTTTTCGGGGGAAAGTCCGGTCGGCTCGACAAAACGGGTGCTCGACGCGCCCCAGGCGGTCGCCTGCTCGTTCATCCGCGAGATGAACTCCTCGCGCTCCAGGCCCGAGACCCTGACCAGTCCTTCGATGGCGTTGTTGGCCGAACCGATCAGCGCCGAGTGCAGCAGATCGCCGATCGTCAAGGTCTCGCCGTCACGGACTTTCAGGCGGGCGATGGTGCCGGCGGCGGCGTAGAGGCGGTTGTACTCGTCATCCTGTTTGGAGTAAGCTACCACCCGGTCAAGCGAGGGGCGGGTGTCAAGAAACACTTTGGCCGTAACCAGTTTAGTCAAACTGGCGATCGGCAGACGGGCATCCTGATTCTTGCCCCAAAGCACCTCGCCGCTTTTAGAATTGATGACAACGGCCGACTTAGCGGTTACACCCGGTTCCGTCCGCGCGCCCGCCTTGGCGATGCCGAGAATCCTGCCGTCGGTCGATGGAATATACAGCGGCTCGATCCGGACTCTGATCGTGCCCTGACCCGTCTTGGCGATTTTTTTGAAGGCGGTTTTTTCCAGATCGACCACCCGGTCCGGGTGGCGGTCGCGCTCCGGTCCGAAGTCATTAACCTCCACGTCGACGAATTTATTATTTTCGACGTTAAAAACGCGCAGTTTTGATCCTTTCGGAAAATCAGGCGAGGCCGTGAACAGCCCTTTTTTGTATGAGTACCAGCTGGCTCTGCCGGTGGTTAACACCGCCGGATAGCTGAAAACCGCCAGGCGGGCCGCGGCGTCCCTGGTCTCGGCCTGGATCCTTTTGCTTTGGGGTAAGACCTTTGACGGCAACGGCAGCCAGCTGCCGGCCGTCTCGTTATAATAGAAAATCTGCCGGAGGAAATTTGAACCCGCCCGCGGGCGCAATTTGACGAGTATCGGCCGGCCGGAAACGATACTGGCGGCATCCAATCTGTACTCATAAATCTCGCTCGACAGATCGAGCTGCCAGGGCAAGGTGCCGGAGGGTGCCACTACCCTCTTGACCTCCAGCTCCGCCGGCGCGCTCAGGCCGCCGGCGGCGAAAGTTAGGGACAGGTCGCCGTCGAAAAAATCAAGAGCGATCGAGGAGGTGGCGCTTGGCGCTAGCGCGGCGGTGAACACTTGCCCGCCTTGGCCGGAAGAATCGGCCGTGATCGAGTTGTCCGTTCCGGCGGCCAATCCGGCGGCGAAGGCAAATTTCGGGTTCAAAAAAGCTGCGAGCAGCAACAAAATAACTGCCTCCGTCAGCATCGATTTTTTTTGACTTATCCTGTCCATAATTATATAATTGTACCACTAAAAGGGTTTCGTTGGAACTCCTTTTTTTCACGAAAAAAACTTCGGCGGGTATAGTATAATGGCAGTACGCGACCTTCCCAAGGTTGAGGCACGGGTTCGATTCCCGTTACCCGCTCAAAGTTTAATACAATCCTGAAAGGATTGATTTAAACTTTGAAGGTATCGGGAGGGGAAACTGCCTCACATTCGGGGTGGGGCTTCCGCCCCCACGGGTTCGATTCCCGTTACCCGCTCCGATAGGCCGAGATAGCTCAGTTGGTAGAGCGGCGGTATCGCCCGCCTGCTTTAAATGCCACCCTAGCTCAATTGGTAGAGCAACGGTATCGTAAACCGTAGGTTATCGGTTCAAATCCGATGGGTGGCTCAAGCATTTCGGGCAGGTAAACCGCAGGTCAGGGGTTCGAGACCCCTTCTCGGCTCACAAAGTATCGCCACCGCCTTTAGTTGCGCCACCGCCTACGGCGGGGTCCCGCCAAGGGCGGTGAGGGTCCCGATGTGGCGGGATAAACCGTAGGTTATGGGTTCAAGTCCCGTGGTCGGCTCAAACAAAAAAACAATTCCGGCCGAACGGAGTTGTTTTTTTATTTGGCCAAAATCACGGTGCTGGCCGCCTTCAGTTTGGTTTCAACAATCCGGTCGAGCGTCACCGCTTCGATAAAGACGGAATTGATTCCAACAAGATCGCCTGACAC
>JAJYMT010000017.1 GCA_021786695.1 bacterium | reverse complement strand
AAGATCAGGTCGTATTTGAAGCCGCTCGGCTTGATCGAAAGGTCGTCTTTGGTGAAACTGCCGTTCTTCGGAGTAATGATGAAATCCAGCGCCTCCGCCTCAAGTTTATATTTTACCTGGAGAACTTTGGCTTTGCGGGTATCGAGAGTTATCACGAATTGGCGAATGCCGGACAGACCCGGCTGGATTTCCGCAACCGCCGGCAAAAAATCAAAACCGCCGGTCCGGGAATCTTTCTCCGCCGCCACTACCGGTTTTTTGCCGATTTTTTTCAAAAACAAAAAAAGGGCGAGCGCCGAGGAGATGCCGTCGCCCGACCATTCTTTACTGAAAGTGATTAGAATATTATCCGCCTTTTTGATTTGTTCGAATACTTGTTGGTTTTGATTTAGCATTTGACGATAGGCCGATGGATTGATCAAGGGCGGATGAATGTTGATATATAAATATATAAAATAAGCCACAGAGTGTCAAGCAACCGCGGTTTTTCCGGCACCGGTAATTTCTTGCAAAACAAAGCGGGAATACTATATAATAAGGTAGTTATATCAATATGAAAAAGGAACTTCCAAAGGCCTATGAGCCGTCTTTATATGAAGACGGCATTTATGAAAAGTGGGAAGAATCGGGTTTTTTTAATCCGGATAAATTGACCGGAGAGCCGTATTCGATCATGATGCCCCCGCCGAACGTGACGGGGGTGTTGCATCTGGGGCACGCGCTGGAAAATACCCTGATGGACGTAATGGCCCGCTATCAGCGGATGAACGGCCGGAAGGTCTTGCTTCTGCCCGGCACCGACCACGCGGCAGTGGCGACACAGGCCAAGGTCGAGAAGTTGCTGGTCGAACAAGGGAGCAAGAATCCGCGCCAGGAACTGGGCAGAGAAGGATTGCTCGAAAGGATCAGGGAGTATGCCGACGCCTCCAAGGCGACGATTCTTTCGCAGATCAGGAAAATGGGCACCAGCTGCGATTGGTCTCGGCTGGCCTACACTTTTGATGAAGCGAGGAGCAAGGCGGTGAACGAGGTATTTGTCAAAATGCATAATGACGGCTTGATCTACCGCGGCTACCGCGTGGTCAACTGGTCAGTCAAAGGGCAATCTACCTGTTCTGATGATGAGTTGGTCCATGTCGAGCGACCAGCGAAGCTATACACTTTTCGATACAGTAAAGATTTTCCGATCGCTATCGCCACCACCCGTCCGGAAACCAAGCTTGGTGACACGGCCGTAGCGGTTAATCCGAATCACGCCGAATACAAAAAATACGTCGGAGAGATTTATACTGTTGATATTGGCGCCGCTAAACCGTTGGAAATAAGAATCATCGCTGACGAAGCGGTCGATCCGAATTTTGGCACCGGCGCACTCGGCGTCACGCCCGCTCACAGCGCAGTGGATTTTGAAATGTATGAAAAGCAGAAAGCTAAGGGCGAGCCGATCGGATTGGTCCAGGTGATCGGCCAGGACGGCCGGATGACGGCGGAAGCCGGCGCGGCCTACCAGGGCTTAACGGTCGAGGAGGCGCGGGAAAAATTCGTCGGTTGGTTGAAGGATAACGGCCTGTTGCTCAAAGAAGAAGAGGCAAGCCAGAACGTCGGCACTTCCGACCGTTTCGGCGACGTGGTGGAAGCTCTGCCCATGACCCAGTGGTTCGTGGCGGTTAACAAAAAAATCCCGGGCAAGGATAAGACTTTGAAAGAGCTGATGCACGAGGCGGTTACCTCCGGCCATAACGGCGATCCTGAACAAAAGATTACCATAACACCGGAGCGTTTCCAAAAAATATATCGCAATTGGATCGATAATCTGCGTGACTGGTGTATCAGCCGGCAGGTCTGGTGGGGTCATCGGATTCCGGTTTGGTATGATAAAAAACTTGATAAGGAGATATATGTGACTAAAAACATTGCCGGTGAGGGTGGAATTTATGTCGAAACAAAACCGCCAAAAGGCGACAGTTGGATTCAAGACGAGGACACTTTAGACACCTGGTTTTCTTCTGGGCTCTGGACTTTTTCCACACTCGGCTGGCCCGACGGAATCAATGATTTAAAAACATTTCACCCGACCAGCTGGATGCAGATGGGTTATGAGATATTATTTTTTTGGATGGCCAGGATGATCCTTATGACGACTTATACGCTCGACCAGATACCGTTTCGTGATGTTTATATTCATGGCATGCTACGCGACGAACTGGGTAAGAAATTTTCCAAGTCATCGGGTAATAATGTCGACCCGCTGGATGTCATCAAGGAATACGGGACCGATGCCCTGCGTTTCAGCTTGGTCAGCGGGATCGCGCCCGGGAACGATTCGCGTTTTTACGGCGAAAAAGCGGAGGGGGCGAGGAATATGGTGAACAAGCTATGGAACATCTATCGTTTCGCGATTTCCAATTTCCCCCCTTCGCCGAAGCAGGAAATCAAAAATGAAGAATGCACGGTCTCGGACTTGTGGCTGCTCGGGGAAATGAGACGCCTGATCGCGGGCGTTACCCAGGACTTAAACGGATATAATTTTTCTCAGGCGGGTGAAAAGCTAAGGGAGTTCACTTGGAACAAGCTGGCTGATTGGTATTTAGAGGTCAGCAAGTTTGAAAAAGCTGGGAAGAAGCCGGAGATCCTGTCTAAAATTTTAGAGGATTTATTAAAACTCTGGCATCCTTTTATGCCTTTTGTCACGGAAACGATCAATCGGGAAATGGGTGAAAATGATTTGTTGATGATCCAGCGGTGGCCGGACGAAAAATTTTACAAAGATATCTCTTCCCGTGACGGCAGCGTCCCGAATTTTGAACTGATACAACAAATCATCACCGCCATACGAAATGCCCGCACGGAACATAAAATTGAGCCGTCGAAAAAAATCAAGGCCTTGATTTACGCCGGTGGCGAAAAAGAGCTGGTCGAATCGCAGGCCGGTTTGATAAAAAATTTGCGGACCGGTATCGGCGATTTGGAGATAAAAGAAAAGGGTGAAGGGTTGGGGCAGGCGATTTTTTTGGCGGTAGGCGGCATCGAGATATACCTTTTGGGCGCCAAAGATGAAACCAAGGAACGCTCGCGCATCGAAAAAGAGATCGCTCGGCTGGAAAAACTGATCGCCGCCAACGAAATTAAACTTGCCAACGAAGAATTCGTCGCCAAAGCGCCGGCCGCCGTGGTCGGCAAGGAAAAAGAAAAGATTAACGCTTGGCGGGAGGAAATGTCAAAACTTAAGGCGCAATTAACTAATCAATAATTTATCCTATGTCGCAAAAAATTTATTCCTGGATACTGAAAGGCGGAGTGCTGGTTTCTTTTTTGACGGTCTTTTTTGTTTTTTCAGACCTGTTGTTCCCGTTCATCACCTCCAAACAGATCTATTTCAACATCTGGGTCGAATTGCTGCTGATCTTTTGGCTGGGCCTGATCATCAAGTATCCGAGTTGGCGCCCCTTCCGTTTCGGTAAAAGCAAGGAAGACGGCGCCGAAGAAGGCGCCGGCAAAAATTCTTATATCACCTGGGGCCTAGCCGCCTTTTTACTGGCGATCACCGCCAGTTCGATCGCGGGAGTCGATTTTAATCTGAGTTTCTGGGGTGATATCGAACGGATGCTCGGCGTCTTCCACGTGCTGCACTTTTTCGCCCTGTATCTGATCGTCATCACGGTTTTCCGCTCGCGGCAGGATTGGAATTTGTTGCTCTGGACCTCCATCATTGCCTGCACGATCGAGGCGCTGTTGGTCGGCACGCATTATGGCGGCACCAACTACGGCACGATCGGCAACACCGCTTATGTTTCCGGCTATATGATTTTTAACATTTATTTCGCGCTGCTGCTTTTTTTCCGGCATAAGAATTGGTGGCTGCGGGGAACGCTCGCCGCGATGATACTTGTAATGTTCAACGGTATGGTGGTAGCCGCCACTCGCGGCGCCTATGTCGGTTTCGGCGCCAGCATCATATTGCTTTGTTTCCTGATCGCCATGTTGAGCAGGAACAAACTGTTGAAGATCGGCAGCATCGCCGCCGTAGCCGCTCTGGTCATTCTGGTGATTGCGATTTTTAAGAATGCCGACAGCGATTGGGTCAAGAATAACCATCTTTTTGCGCGGCTGAGCGCGATAAGAGCCAGTTCCAACACCTTCCAGACCCGCCTGATTTCTTGGAAAGCCGGCTTCAAGGACTTTCCCCATCATCCGATCCTCGGCACCGGCTTCGGTAATTACGCCATCAGCTTCGATAAATATTTCGACCCTAAATTTTACAATGCCAGCAGGGGCGAGACCTATTTTGACCGGGCGCACAACAACCTGATCGATATCACCACCACTTCCGGCGCCGTCGGCTTGCTGACTTATCTCTCGATTTTTGCCGCCGCTTTTTATTATTTGATCAAGGGTTATCGCGCGCGTCTGATCGATCAGAAGGAGTTCATTCTGCTGGTGTCCCTGATTGTCGCTTACTTCATCCAGAATCTGGCGGTCTTCGATTCCTTCGTCACTTATGCCGGCATGATGATCATGCTCGGCTACATTTACCACCTCGGGCGAGCCGAGGCCAGGCCGGAACAGGACGAACCCTGGACCAATAAAGAATTTTACGCCCTGATCGCCGGTGCCGCGGTGCTGCTCGGCATCCTCTATCAATATAACTATAAGCCGCTTTTAATGCTTCAGGGTACGATCGATGGGCAGATCCAGATCGCCCGCAGCGGCGACCTGGGACTGGCGGTCAATGCCTATCGCAAAGCGCTCGGCTACGATACGGTGCTGGATCGCGACAGCCGCTCTTCGCTCGCCCAGCTCGTGCTCGGGCAAGCCAGCCGGCTTTATGGCATGGACAAACAGAAAGCGGCCGAAATATTGGATTTTACCATCGGCGGGTTGAAAAAGAACGTTGCTTATAATCCGCAGGACAGTTTTATGGAAATGAACCTGGCTCAGGTACTGAATTTGGCGGCCAGCATGAACACCGACAATCCGGAAAAATTTTCTTATTATTCGACGCAGGCGGAGGAAGCGATCAATAAATCGATCGAGGCGAGCCCGGGCCGGGTGACGATCTATCCTTCCAAGGCGCAGATCTATCTGACCCGCGGCGACAGGGAGAAGGCGATCGAAACCCTGAAATACGCGCTTAACCTGAACCCGATCTACCCGGACGTTTATTGCCAATTGTCCCGCATCTATTTTTATTACAAAGAAGAGAAGCAGGGGTTGGAATATATGAACGGCTGCATCGATTACGACGGATTATCGCAGCTCGGAGGGGCTGCCCAAATAAAAGAAATCGTCAAATACTATATTGACAAGAAGGATTGGCCGAGGGTGGTCAAGCTGTATGCGCAACTCAAGGATTTCGAACCGAATGATCCGAGGAATTGGGCGGTGCTGGCCAATGCTTATCGCGACAACAGGCAATACGACGAGGCGATTGCCGCGGCCGAAAAAGCGGCCGAACTCGATCCGAAATTCAAAGCAGGCGCGGATGACTTCATCAAGAAAGTTGAAGCGTTGAAGAATAAATAAAATTTACCAAGGAGGCGGACGCATACGGACGTCTCCTTTTGTTGTCGCTCGCTTCCATTAACCGCTTTATTCCGCTATAATTAGGATATGATAAAATTGCGACGCGAAGGCGTGATACTCGCGCCCACCAAGAATAAATTCGAAAACAAGTCGGTCTTGAATCCGGCCGTCTACCAGGAGGGAGAGACGTTGCACGTGATTTATCGCGCCATCAGCAAGGAATTCATTTCCTCGCTCGGTTACGCGCGACTGGAAGGGCCGCTCAAGGTGGTCGAGCGCTGGAAAAAGCCGTTCCTGGAGCCGAAATTGAAATATGAATGCAAGGGCGTGGAAGACGCCCGCATCACCAAGGTTGGCGACACTTTTTATCTGGTCTATATCGTCCACGACGGCAGGAACGCGCTCTTGGCCTATTCCTACGGCAAGAACCTGTTCAATCTAAGGCGAGGCGGAATCATCAGTCCGAAGATCGAATATGCCAAAGCAGCTAAACTTTTCGCCAGGACCAAGCTGAAGGACGACTATTATTTTTTCGAATCGTTTTACAAGGAATACGCCGGCAGGAACGTGCTGATCTGGGACAAGGACGGTTTCTTGTTCCCGGAAAAGATCAAAGGCAAGTTCGTCCTAGCCCACCGCATCCTGCCGGACATCCAGCTGGTGTCCTTCGATGACTTCAGCGACCTGAAAGATGAATTTTTCTGGGGCGATTATCTACGCGACCTGCGCAAGCACATCTTCCGGCTCTGAGAGCATGGCTGGGAAAACCGGCATATCGGCGGCGGCGCGCCGCCGATCAGGACCAAGCACGGCTGGTTGATGATCTATCACGGCACCCAGGAGGAAAACGAAGGCCGCACCTACCGCGGCGGCGCGGCCCTGTTCGACTTGGATAATCCGAAGAAGTTGATCGCCCGGATCCCTTATCCGATCCTGGAACCGGAAAAGGATTATGAGCTGCGCGGACACGTGAGCGAGGTGGTCTTTCCGACCGGCACGGCCGTTTTCGGCAAGCGACTCTATGTTTATTACGGCGCGGCCGACTCGATCGTGGCGGCGGCCAGCATAGAACTGGATAAGTTGCTTAAAGAGCTTTTGAAATATCGCGTCAAAGACAAGAAAGGAAAGAAGTAGCATGTTCGTCCGCTCCGAAAAAAATCCGATCATCGTCCCCGACAAGAAAATCGTCTGGCTGTCCAAGAAGGCCTATAATCCGACCGTGTTGTTTGAAGATGGTGTCTACCATCTTTTTTTTCGCGCGGTCGGGACTGACGGCGCCTCAAGGATCGGCCGCGCCAGATCGACAGACGGAGAGAATTTTCAGATAACTCCGCAGCCGGTACTTGAGCCGAGTACCGCGGACGATTCGTCCGGCGTGGAAGACCCGCGCATCAGTAAAATCGACGAGAGGTATTTTTTAGCATATACCGCCTACGACGGCCATACGGCGCGGCAGGCCCTGGCCGTCTCTTCCGACCTCGATATCTGGGAGAAAGTCGGTCCGATATTTCCTGGTTGGGATATCTTTAGCGCCGGCGGTTTCGAGGTGACGACCGACGCGGTGATGGGTGACGAGGAATCGGACCGTAACTGGTCTAAAGGCGGAGCGCTTTTTCCGGAAGTCGTTAACGGCGAATATCTGATGATTTTCGGTGACCGCGAGCTATGGCTGGCGCGATCGGCTGACGGCCGGCACTGGCGTGCCGATGGAACGAGTTGGCTTAAGGAGCGTGCCGACGGATATTTTGATTGTCTGCATATTGAGATGGGCCCGCCGCCGATCAGGACGCTGCACGGCTGGCTGGTGATTTATCACGGCATCGACCGCCAAGCCGTCTATCGGCTCGGTTGGCTGCTTTTGGATTTGAACGACCCAACTAAAATATTGAAAAGGTCGCGCGAACCGATTTTCGAGCCGTCCGTTCCTTATGAACTGTCAGGCCTGATTGATATTTCGGCCGGCCGAGTCGATAATATGAGCCGGCATCGGGTCGGGATAGCGGGGCAAACTCTGGACAAATTCGCTAAAATAGCGGACAATAATATCATTCAGCCGCGCGTAGTATTTTGTTGCGGCGCTTGCCTGGCCGGTGATACGCTCAGGATTTATTACGGAGCCGGCGACACTTGCATCTGCACCGCCACCGCCAAACTCGCGGAGCTGCTGGCGGCCGACTGAATATTTACCCCGTTAAGACCTGCTGATCGACGAGCTGAATCGGCAAAGGAAGCGACGGGAAAAATTTGTGAACATAAATCAAAAACACTCGAGTAGCGTAAGCAGGCCCAAGCCGCCGGCGATTCTTTATGTCGGAACTTTTCCGCCCCGCGCCTGCGGCATCGCTACCTTCACCCAGGACCTGACCAACGCGATCGACAAGGAGTACCATCCCTCGGTCAAGAGCCAGATCCTGGCGGTGAACGACAACGGCACCTCGATCTACAACTATCCGAACAAGGTGCGCATGCAGGTTCGGGAGATCGATATTGCCGATTATTTGAAATTGGCTCACGAAATCAACCGCAATCCGCAGATCAAGCTGGTGAACGTACAGCACGAATACGGAATTTTCGGTGGCGAGTGGGGCAACTACCTGATTCCATTTCTCGAACTCTTGAACAAGCCGATCGTCGTGACCATGCACACCGTCTTGCCGCATCCGACCGACTTCGTCAAACACATCACGCAAGAGTTCGTCGATCGCGCTGACGGAGTGGTGGTGATGACCAAGACCTCGGCACAGCTCCTCCAGGAGGTATATGGCATCAGCAAGAAAAAGATTACGGTGATTCCGCACGGCGTCCATCATGTGGCCTTTCCTTCCAAGAGCAAGGCCAAGCGCAAATTGAATCTATCCGGCCGCACTGTCCTTTCTTCGTTCGGCATGCTAAACCGCGACAAGGGCATCGAGTACGCCATTGCCGCCCTGCCGAAGGTGGTGGAAAAATACCCGGACGCGCTCTATCTGGTGCTCGGCGCCACCCACCCTGTGGTGCGCAAGCAGCAGGGCGAAGTATATCGCAACAAACTGAAGAAATTGGTAGCTAAATTGAAATTGGAAGACCACGTCAAGTTCTATGACAAATATATGGACTTGGAAGAATTGATCGAGTTCCTGAAGGCGACCGACATCTATCTGTCGCCGACCCTGAACCCGCTGCAGGCGGTCTCCGGCACCATTTCTTACGCTCTGTCCGCCGCCTGCCCGATCATCGCTACCGCCAACCAGTACGCGACCGACGTGATCAACCAAGAGCGGGGCATCCTGGTCCGTTTCAAAAATTCCAAAGACATTGAAAAGGCGCTCTTAGAACTTCTGGGCGACCCGAAGCGGCGCAAAGAGATGAAGAAGGCCGCCTACTTCTATTCGCGGCATATGACCTGGCAGAACGTAGCGCTTTCTTATTTCAAATTTTTCAACAATTTCGCCAAGATCGTCCCCCGCGAATCAGGCAAATTACCGCCGGTCAATCTCGATCATCTGCAGACGCTTACCAACCAGTTCGGCATCATCCAGTTCGCGGTGCATACCAAGCCGGATCCCGGCTCCGGCTACTGCCTGGACGATAACGCCCGTTCGCTTTTGGCTTATTTGATGCTTTATCGCCAAAAACCGCTCAAGATCTATCTGGACCA
Source organism: bacterium (assembly GCA_021786695.1). Taxonomy (GTDB): domain Bacteria; phylum Patescibacteriota; class Patescibacteriia; order Patescibacteriales; family GWE2-39-37; genus JAJYMT01. The sequence goes on along the minus strand of JAJYMT010000017.1, from coordinate 3,084 downwards.
GATAGAAAAATATTTTAAATTCATCAAATTCGTGCAGAAAGGGAGCGGCAAATTTTACAATTTCGTCAATTATAACAAAAGCATCACCGATAAGTCCGACTCCGAGGACACCTTCGGTCGCGCCATCTGGGCGCTGGGCTTCCTGATCGCCACCGACAAACTGCCGGAAAATATGAAGCGGTCCGCCTGCGCGATTTTCAGGAAAGCCAAACGTTGGATCAAGGAACTCAAATCCTTGCGCGCCATCTCTTTCGCCATCCTCGGGTTGAATTATTTGCTTGAAAATTATGATAATTATGCCGTACGGGACGAGAAGAAAGCGGAAAGCGAAAAGCAGGAGTTGGTCGGTTTGGTAAAAAAACTTGCCAATACTTTGGTCAAAAATTTCGAACAGACCTCAAAGAACGGCAAAAACGCCAAGAAGTGGCCATGGTTTGAAGACGCCCTGACCTACTCTAATTATAAATTGCCGGAGGCGCTTTTGCGCGCCGCCAAACTGACCGGCGAAAAGAGGTATCGCGAGGTGGCGGAGGAGACGATGAAATTCCTGGGCAGGGTCAGTTTCGAGCACGGATATTTTTCCGCCATCGGCCAGGACGGCTGGTACCATCGCGATGGGCGGCGCGCTTACTTCGACCAGCAGCCGGAAGACACCGCTTCGGCGGTCGAGGCGCTGGCCACCGCATTTGAGGTGACCAAAAAGAAGACCTATGCCGAGCAGGCCAAGCGCGCCTTCGAGTGGTTCCTGGGCAAAAACCATCTGAATCAGATGATCTATGACGAACAGACCGGCGGCTGTTACGACGGCCTGGGGCGCGAATCCATCAACTTCAATCAGGGCGCGGAGTCCACGATTTCATATCTGTTGGCGCGACTGGCGGTGGAGAGAGTTAAATAGATTTAAGATTTAGGATTTAAGATTTAAGAATAGGGCTTATTATTCGTAAATCATAAATCTTAAATCGTAAATCCTGTATGACTAATATCGATCAAGCTCACCAAAAAGCGATTGACGTTATAAGGGCATGTAGCAAGCCGACTGGTTTGTACGCTTCCGGTTTGCCTGGCGGCTATGAGGCCGTCTGGGCCAGGGATAGTATGACCACGGCGCTCGGCGCATCGCTCGTCGGCACGGAGTTCAAATCAGTGATCGCCAAAAGCATCGCCCTGCTCGCCAAAAACCAGGGACCGATGGGACAGATCCCGAACTGCGTCGGTTCGTATAACACCGATCGGCAATCAGACGTGACTTTCAACAGCGTCGATTCTTCCTGCTGGTTTATTATTGGAAATTTTGTCTACGCGCGCGCCTATAAAGATAATAGTCTGCTCAAAAAATACGCGCGGGAAATTTCGAAAGCACTCTGGTGGCTTAGGGCTCAGGATCCGGACAATGTGGGGCTGCTCGCCCAACAGCCGACCAACGATTGGGAAGATGCTTTTCCGCACAAATATGGCTACACCATCCATTGCAACGCTTTGTTTTATGCCGCCTTGAAATTCTTGGGTGAGGATGAGTTGGCGGAAACGGTCAAGAAAACGGTGAACGGCGAAATACGTCCCTATTCTTCGCTTTATGATAAAAAACTCGGCTATTATTATCCCTGGGGCTGGAAGAATCACGACAATATCCGCGAACACGAAGAGTGGTTCGATACCGCCGGCAACCTGCTCGCGATTCTCACTGGCCTGGCTACGCCCGCAATCGCCAAAAGCATCTTGAAATATATCGAGAAAGAAAAAATCAACCGGCCATATCCGTGCAAGATCATCTGGCCGCCGATCAAAAAGGGCGATCCGGAGTGGCATGATTATTTCGAGAATTGCGACGCGCGCGAGCCGCTCTCATACCTCAATGCCGGCGTCTGGCCGTTCGCCGGCGGCTTCTATGTCGCGGCTTTGGTAAAAATGAAAGAATTCAAAAAGGCTGAGCGCGAACTTGAGAACCTGGCCAAAGCAAATTTGCAAGCGATCGAAAGTCCCGGATTTCCGCAGTATATGCTGGAAGTTTCCAGGCACAAACATATTCCGGTCGAGGAACTGAAAAAAATGCGCAAAAAAGAGTTTAATGAGTGGCTCCATGGCGCAAGCGGTAAACCGAAGGGCGAACCTTATCAGGCCTGGAGCGCGGGCACTTTTCTGTATGCTTATGAGTGCGTGAAAAGGAAAAAGGTTTTGTATTTTTGATTCTATAAATAATAAACGCCCCGCCCCGCATTTTGCGGGGCGGGGCGTTTATACTGTCAAAAAAGTCGGTTATTTGATTTTCAACTTCTCTTCAATCATTCCGAGCGCTTTCTTGGCCACATCAACATATTGGAAGTTGGCCAGGGCGTGGGCTCGCGCGGCGCGACCCATCTCCTCGCGCAGTTTATCATCGGTCAGAAGCTGTAAGGTATATTTAGCCAGGTCGGAGACGCTGGCGCGGTAGGCGAATACTTTCGGCTTGTCGAAGACGATCTTGTGGTCGGCCTCGAAGCCCATCGATTGCCAGGCCCACTCTTCTTTCAATTCCACCGTTTCGCCGACTTCAGCCAGAAAGCCGGTCTTGCCGTGCACGATGGTGTCTACCGGACCGCCGACATTGATCGAGATCACCGGCACGCCGCAGGCCTCGGCCTCCATCTGGATCATGCCGAAGCCCTCGAGCCGCGAGGGCGCGGCGTAGATGTCGGCCGCGGACAGAAGGTAGGGCATGAAGTCGTGCGAGAACATACCGGTCAGGTAGATGAACTTGCCTTTGTCCAGTCCGAGCTCATCGATCAGCTGTTCCTCGGCCTGATGGTGTTCATGGGCGCACTCGCTGTCCGAGGCCTTGCAGACGTATTTCCAGTCCTTGAAATTTTCATCGACTTTGGCGAGCGCTTTAATCATCTCTTGCGCGCCCTTGCTCGTTACGTCGCCGCCGATGGTCAGGATCATCTTTTCATGCGGCTGGACGCCGAGCAATTCCCGCAGCTTCTTTATCTTCGGATCGGTCTTGGCGACCGGAAAGATCTCTTTCGGGTCGAAGCCGATCGGCAGCGAGTGATAATTTTTTACATCCACGCCGTCGCGCTTATAGGTTTGTTTCACCCATTCGCT
>JAJYMT010000030.1 GCA_021786695.1 bacterium | reverse complement strand
GGCGGTTTTTCGTCCATTCCCGACAAAAAAATTATTTCAATCCCAGCTTTTTGAGCCGCTTCTCTTCGTTCTCGTCCAGAATCATCTTGCGGATGCGCACGCTCTTGGGCGTCACCTCCACCAGCTCGTCGTCGCCGATGTATTCGAGCGAATGTTCCAGGTCCATCGTAAGCGGAGCGTTGAAATGCTCGGCCGAGCCGTCGCCCTTGGAGCGCATATTGGAGAGTTCCTTGGCCTTGCAGACATTGACCCGCAGGTCTTCCTTGCGCGAGTTCTGCCCGACCACCTGTCCCCGGTAGACCTGCACACCGGGGCCGACGAACAAAGACCCACGGTCCTGCACGTTGATCAGACCGTAAAGGTTGGTCTGTCCGGTCTCGTGCGCGACCAGCGAGCCGTTCTCCCGCTCCCGCCAGTTGGCCGGGTTCGCGTCGTATTTTTCAAAACTGGAATTCATGATGCCTAGGCCGCGCGTATCCACCAGGAATTCGCTGCGGTAGCCGAACAGCCCCCGGGTCGGAATTACAATCTCCAGGAAGCCGACGCCGTTCTCCACCTTCATCTCTTTTAGCTCGCCGTTACGGGCGCCCAATTTTTGGATCACGGCGCCGGTGTAGGTCTCCGGCACCTCGATATATACCCGCTCATAGGGGACGAGTTCCCGGCCGTCGACGATTTTTACGATCACTTGCGGACGCGCCACCTGCAATTCGAATCCTTCGCGCCGTAAACGCTCGATCAAGATCGCCAGATGCAATTCGCCGCGGCCCGAGACCTCCCAGCTGGTGCCCTGCGACACCACCTTGAGCGCCATGTCGGTCTCCAATTCTTTCATCAGCCGGTTCTCGATCTGCCGCGAAGTGGTGAACTCCCCCTCTTTGCCGGCAAAGGGCGAGTCGTTGATGCTGAAGGTCATTTTGACCGTCGGCTCCTCGATCGACAGAAGCGGCAGCGCTTTCGGCTCGGCCGCGTCGGCGATGGTCTCGCCGATGTTTATCTCCGGAATACCGGCCAAGGCAATGATGTCGCCGGCCTCAACCTCTTTTACGTCCACTCTGGCAAGACCCTCGAAGGTCATAAGCGAAGTGGGGCGGTATTTTTTCATCGCGCCCTCGCGATTGATGTGCGTCACTTCCTGGCCGGCCGCCAGCCGGCCGTTATATACCCGGCCGATGGCGAGGCGGCCCTTGAAATTATCCGCGGTCACGGTCGTGACCAGGACCTGCAAGGGCAAGGCGGGCGAGCCGGATGGTTCCGGAATATGCTTGATGATCGCTTCGAAAACCGGAGCGATGTCCGTCATCTTATCCAAATCCTCTTCCAGTCCGGCCTTGCCGGCCTTCGCCGAACCGTAGACCACGGGAAAATCCAAAGAATCACTCTCGGCCCCGAGCTCCACGAACAGATCAAAGGTCTTGTTCAGGACATAATCCAGGCGCGCGTCCGGCTTGTCGATCTTGTTGATCAGTACGATGACTTTCAATTTCCGCGCCAGCGCCTTTTTCAAAACGAATCTGGTTTGCGGCATCGGCCCCTCCTTGGCATCCACCAAAAGCAGGCACCCTTCCGCCATCGACAGCACCCGCTCCACCTCGCCGCCGAAATCCGCGTGCCCCGGAGTATCGATGATGTTTATTTTTATGCCTTGATATTCAACCGAGGCGTTTTTGGAAAAAATGGTGATGCCGCGTTCGCGCTCCAGTTCGTTCGAATCCATTATTAAATCAGACCCGGCCGCTTCTTTGTTGAGCTTGGTCTTGGATTGGCGCAGCAGCGCATCGACCAGAGTGGTTTTCCCGTGGTCAACGTGCGCGATAATTGCAATGTTGCGTATAGACATCATAAAGTTGATAAACAAGAAAATTTTGGGTCTCGCCCCGTCACTTCCTTTTTCTTTTAAGTTTTAAATTATTGAAGTAAGGCGAAGCCGTTTAATCGGCAAGGGGTTTATTTATAAATTAAATCCTGACAGAAGTGATGGGGTGGTCAACGTGCGCAATGATTGCAACGTTTCTAATATTCATAAGTGGTCGACGCTTGCCCCGTAGCGCGTAAGCGGTATGGGGTGCGCGATGATTGCTATATTTCTAATATTAGCCATAAAAATAAAAATCTGCCGCAAAACCGGCAGAAGGCGCGCTAACTACAAATACTATACTTTAAAGCAATGAATCCGTCAACTATTGACAAACGGACGATAATATGATATTATCTAAAAATAGCTAAAAACGCTCTTTCCATATCAAACTGGAGGTTCGAAGTGATGAGAACAGCGCGACTGTCGTTTTACCGCGGTGCCGGCAGGGGATGGCTGGACGAATACAAGGACCTGGCGGTCCTGGTCGCCGCCTGTCTGGTGGTGTTCGGGGTACTGGTTTTCAAGTACTTCAACGCCCAGAGCATCGAGATGACGGCAAGTGAGCCGGCGCTCCAACACTGGAATGCTGCTCCGGCCGACGACCCGGATTTCAACTGGCGGATGCAGTACAAACTTCCGGCAGTGAAATTTTACCGGAAGTACCGCTACCGGCTTTCGATGGAAATGCCGAGCGGCTTCAACGCCAAGAAGTACGAAAAGGACCACCCGGACCAGGCGGTGTACTACACCGACCAGCGTCCGGAAAACGGACCGCAGTGGCTCCTGATCTTTTCGCAGGAACCGCCGCAAGACCGGCATCTGGCGTATCGGATGCCGCGGTAAAAGCCCTTTCGGCGTGCGAGGATTCAAGCGCCCCTTACCCCGCAAGGCCGCCCAAGGTCGAACCGCATGCCCGGAGAAACCTCGCTCTCCGGGCTCATTTTTTTTCTTGACACGAGAGAAAACGGGAATTAAGATGATGAAAAATTAATCATCGGGGGTGATCTGATGGAAAGCAGGTATGCTCGGCGGGAAAAGCTGATGTTCGAACTGGCGGGCAGGATTTCGGTGTTCGTCCTCGGCGTGGTCTTGATCGTCCTGCCGGAAAAATTCCCGGAAGTATCGTTTCTTAAAAGAATTTTCTACGACTCCCTGGGAATAGCCGTCTGCGCGGTCTCTACCGTCCTGAATGTGGGGCGGGTGCTCCGCGCCTACAACTGGAGCGAAGCCAAACGAACCAATTCGCTCCGGTATATCGAGTTCAATCCGCCGGAACTATTTCCCTGACTCGAGTATTCTTTCGCCCCAGCCGTTTCGGCCGGGGCTTTTTTTTATCCTCCTAAATAAAAAATTATTTATGAAAAGGATTTGACGAACTGCCCGTAAAACCGCAAAATATGGTTATGGTCAATTTCCTGCATACCTTTGAGCCCCAGCCGATCCTGTTTTCGCTCGGCGCCGTAAACATCTATTGGTACGGCCTGTTCATCGTGCTCGGGATCGTGGCCGCCGGGCTGGTGGTCATCCGCCTGGCCAAAAAATACGACCTGCCCGAAGCCCAGGTTTTCGACCTGCTTTTTTATCTGGTACTCTTCGGCCTGATCGGCGCACGCCTCTACGATGTTCTCTTGGAGTTACCCTACTACCGGGCGCAGCCGCTCGCGGTCCTGAAAGTTTGGCAGGGCGGACTCGCGGTCCACGGAGCTATCATCGCCTGCGCCTTGACCGTTTTTGTTTTCGCTAAAAGACACCGGCTCGACCGGTGGCTGCTCGCCTCGCTCATCGCCACCGCCGCGCCGCTCGCCCAGGCGATCGGCCGCTGGGGTAATTACTTCAACCAGGAACTGTTCGGCCGGCCGACCGGCTTACCCTGGGGCATCCCAATCGATTATGTCCACCGGCCGGCCCAGTACTCCTCCGCGCAATATTTCCACCCGACCTTTCTGTATGAATCGGTTGGAAATATTCTCATTTTTGGTTTCTTATTATGGCTCCATCTTAAAATTACCAAGACAACCGATGAGCCGTTGCGCTCCAGGCGTTACGCGTTAAGCGTTATGAGTTACGCGATTCTGTATTCCATCCTCCGCTTCTCTCTTGAATTCATTAAAATCGACCGGACCCCCGCCGTGGCAGGGCTGCGCTGGCCCCAAATTATGAGCATCATCATTATTTTCGTTTCCCTGATCGGCCTGGCCATAACCTACAGGCGGCGGACGAACGCGGCTTCATCCTCAAGTATTGAATAATTAAAATGTTCGTGTTATTATCAAAAAAGCTCTCTTAGCCGGAATGGTTAATTTTTATTAATTAAAACTATCAACTGAAAACTGATACCTAAAAACTATCTTATGCCAAATCGAAAAGCATCAATCAAGGATCTGCGCAAAAGCGCCAAGCGCCAGCAATTCAACAAGAAAATTTCGGACAACCTGAAGCAGGTGCTGAAAAAAAGTTTGAAGGCGATCGAAGCCAAAGACGCCAAAGCCAAAGAACTGGTAGCGGCGGCCATCAAGGCCATCGACAAGGCGGCGCAGAAGGGGCTGATCAAGAAAAACACCCGCAACCGCAAGAAATCGCGCCTGACCAAACGACTGAACAAGTCGCTTAAATAACAAAAACCCGCCCCGCATTATGCGGGGCGGGTTTTTTATCACCAAAAATTAAAAAAGCCGCGGGATTGCTCCAGCGGCCTGATTGGCGGTCGGTTAAAACCGAATTTTATCAGAATCCGACGACCTCTATTTTCTCAAGCTCTCCTTTCTCGATGTGTTCGAAACACTTGGCAAGCTGTTTGAGCCATTCTCGTTTGGCCTCGGCCCGGTCTTTCGTGGTGATGATGAAAATCTTGTCGAAGCCGTTGTACGCCGCCAAGGCGTATATATCGCCGTTAACATGGCACAATACTGTGGCGATATACAGGACGGGAATAATAACACGAGCGTTGATGTCCAAGTAATCGATCGCGTCCTGGACGTTCGCCTGGTTTATTTCGAGAACGTCCCGGGCTAGCTGTCGCTTCTCCAGTGAATCTGTTACTCTGCCCATCGGGGTGTACTTGCTTCTTTTGAACCCCTTCTTTTTGAAGGCCTTGGTGATTTGTCCGCCTCCACCGGGCAAAATCGCGAGCGAAAACTCCCTCGATTTTTCAGCCAAAAAGTGTAGCACTTCCTTATTTTTCAGCAGATCACCCGACACCTTTGCCAACCCGTTCGGTTTCGCCATGAGCATGTCCCCCTATTTTAAGTTTGTTTTTATTCTAAGCTCGACAAAAAAAATAGCATAGCGCTATATTTTTTTCAATACCTTTCTAAAGTTTAGCAATCAACAGATCGAGAGAGGTCAGGACGTCCGCCCGCCCGCTTTTATTGAGATAATCGATTTCAAGCAGACGGTCGAGCAGGCCCTTGAGCACCGGCAGGCCGAAACCCCGCGCCTGGTTGGCGGCCTTCTGCGCTACGAACGGATGCAGCTTCAGGTGCGTTGCCACCTTACGCGGTCCCTCGCCCAGATCGATCGCCTGCCGCACCGAAAGCAAAATGCGGAACTGCCGGACGATCATGCTCAAAACATACTCCGGCGCCGCGCCGGCATTGATCTGCTCCTCGAGCATCTTGGCGGCCAGCGGCTTCTGCCGGCCGGCGAGCGCGTCGGTCAGCGCGAAAATCCGTTCATCGAATATGCCGGTCACCAATTCCGCCACGTCCGCCGGTTCAATCTTGAAATCGGCCGCCGTTTCTCCGAGCTGCAGCTTCTGGGCCGCCTTGAAGTTCACCAGCTTATCGATCTCGTTCGAAACATGCCACAAATCATTGCCGACCAGCGCCGCCAACTCGCCGGCGGCGGCGGACGAAATCTTGCCGCCCCGCGCCTCCGCTTCCTTCCTGATCCAGTTGGCGGTCTCGGTGCTTGAAAGCGGTTTGAACTCTTGCGCGAATTTTTGCTTGGCTAAAAACTTGAACAAGCCGCTCCTGGCTTTGCTCAACTCCTCGCCCGCGCCCACTTCTTCCCGGAACACCACGATATTGCCGCCTTCGGCCGGCGATCGTTTTTTCAGCAACTCCAACAACTGCTCATGGATTCCTTCGACTTTACTGCGCAGCAGTCCTTCAACGATAATCAGCCGTTTGCTCGCAAGCAATGACGAGGAAAAAATTGCCTCATTCAGTTTGCCGATATCGACCTTTTCGCCGTTCAGAATCGCCAAGTTAGCGCCGGTCGGATCGACCTCGCGGATGAATTTCTCCTTTATTTCCTTCAATTTGCGGCTGCTCCTGTAGCCATCCTCGCCGTATAAAAAAAATATCATACACATCAAACAAATTAGAGTTTTGAATTATCAACTAAACTATGCTAATATTAAAATAGTAAATAACTAATACTTAAGCTGTTTATGGAAAAAGCCAAATGCCCGGTTTGTTCAAGCGACGTGCTCACCGCCGATGACGCGGTGCTGGGCGACATGGTCACCTGCAACAACTGCGGCAGCGACCTGGAAATCACCTCCCTGCATCCGCTGCTCCTGAAAGAAATGAGCTATGACGACGCCGGTCTGATGGGTGATCTGGACGAGGATGCTTCAGACGACGCGGAAGAAGACCAGTAATTTAATTGTTCAAAGTATCCCATAGACCGAAATATTTTTTGTTTTTGCCTGTCCTCCGAAATCTTGATGAAGGAGGACCTGCCACCGATGCGCCTGCGCGGGGGCTTTTTTATTTTATCTTTTAGCTATGCCAATTTTTTCACTTCTCGTTTAAATAAGAATCCTCTTTCCTTATAATTCTTGAACATTCCAAGGATGGCGCAGGCGGGCCTGCCCGCCGAAGCTACGTTAGTTTTTTCACCTCGCGTTTAAACAACAACCCGCGTTCCTTATAATTCTTGAACATTCCGAAACTGGCGCAGGCGGGGGACATCAACACCGTTCCTTCTTTGCCGATTTTCTTGCGGGCGAGTGCCACGGCCTTACTGATGTCGCCGACCGTTTTCATCTGCGCTTTCGGATAACCGGCCCGTCTCAATTCTTTCTCGAGCCGCGGCGTGGCCGCGCCCTTGAACAGCACGACGAATTTCACCCGCTTTTTGATCTCTTCGGCCAGGCCTTTGAAACTTGCGCCCTTGTCCGCTCCGCCGGCGAGAAGCACGATCGGCGGTTTGAACGCCTTGATGCCGATGATGGCCGATTCGGGCGTAGTGGCAAATGAATCATTGTAATACATCACTCCCCTTACTTCTTTCACCGGCTCCAGCCGGTGCTCCAAGCCCTTGAAATTCGCCACCGCCTTGGCCGTAGTCGCCGGCTTGATGTTCATCAGCCGCGCGACCGTCTCGGCCGCCGCGATGTTTTCGCGGTTGTGTTCGCCCGGCAGGCCGGAGGGCAGGGCCGATTTGGTAAAATATAAAGTATGGCCTTTGTTTTTCTTGCGACCGAGCGCACTGCCGAACCGACGATTGAGTACCGCCAGATCGCCCGCCTTCTGCCATTTTAAAATATTCAATTTGGCATTGCGGTATTTGAGCAAACTCCGATGGAAATTCGGATTGTTCGGATCTGCCGGCGCCAGGTGCTCGCGGTAAAAATTGGTGATTACCGCGATGCGCGGGCTGGTCTCGAGATCTTCCAGCTGGAAGCTGGACAACTCCAGCACCACCCAGTCGTTCTCTTTGATCTTTCTGATGAATTCGAAGGGGGCGATGCCGATGTTGCCGCCCAGCCAGACCCTTTTACCCGCCTGCCGGATGATTTCATAAACCAGCGACGCGGTCGTGCCCTTGCCTTTGGTGCCGGTGACGCCGATGATGTTTCTGGTCGGGCACAGATCGAAAAACAACCTGATGGGACTATAGACGATGGTTTTTTTCTTTTTTAACGCCTCCTGGATACCGGGACAATCAAGCGGCCAGCCCGGCGAACGGAATAAGATATCGTGTTGATATAATTTTTTATTGAACGCCGGACCGAGAACCCAATTTATCTTCTTTTTCAACTCTTTGTATTTATCTCCCAGGCCCTCTTTACTTCTTTTGTCGCAGACCGTGAACTGAGCACCTTTGACTTTGCTAAACAAAAATTTGAGCATGGCATAATTCTCCACGCCCAAACCGAGCAATGCTATCTTTTTGTTGTTCAAGTTTTTCAATTGCATAAGTCAACAATCAGTGAGCAATGATCAATAACCAGTATTTTCGAAATTTAAATTAGTTAATTTTTATTTACTGATTATTGATTGTTGTTCACTGTCTACTAATCTTCCGGCTTCTCCCTGATGATCACCGAGGTGTAATATTGTTCCTGGAACTCGGTCAGTCCGCGGATCTGGTTATCGCTGAATTCCGGCGCGTCCTCCGGCACGACGATCAGCTTGTCGTCGTTGTCGTCGGTTCGATGGATTACCGCGATCACCCGTCCGGTAATCGCCTGGATCGGCTGATCGACGCCCAGGATGTAAACATCCAGCTCTTCGCCGTCCGGCGCCTCGGTACCCGGCAGGTGCCCGTAGTTTATCGGATAAACAAAATCATACTTCGGATGCCGCGACCCCATCGGCCGGTCCACCCGCACGTTCACCGTCTTGTTTAAATAGGAAAAAATGTCATCGCTCATTTTTTTCTTTTGAAATTAAAGTTTTGAGTTATAAATTTTGCAGCGAGGACTGTTTGAGCCAGGCCGAAGCCACCGGGAGATGGGATGTGTCCGCTAGGAGGTGGCTGAGGCCGGTCACGCCGACGGCGTGAGGCGAGTTCCGCAGCAAAAAATTTATAACTCAAAACTTTAATTACCCCTCCATCTCCCCCCAATTCTTCCCCGTCTTTATGTCCACCACCACCGGGACTTTGAGCTCGAGGCCGCCTTCCATAATCTTTTTAAACTCTGCCGCCGCCTTATCCGCCAAACCGTCCTTAATCTCGAACAAAAGCTCGTCGTGTACCTGTAAAATCATCCGCACCTCGTCTTTATTGTACTTTTCTTTGATTTTCTTGGCAATCTCGATCATCGCTACCTTGATCAGGTCCGCGGCCGTGCCCTGGAGCGGGGTGTTGACCGCCATCCGCTCGGCCGCCTTCCTTATCTGCATCACGCTCGAGTTGATTTCCGGCAGATAGCGCCGTCGGCCGTAAAGCGTTTCCACGTAGCCCTTTTCCTTCGCCTGCTCGATCGTCTCTTCTATGTATTTCTTAACACCCTTGTAGGTCTCGAAATAGTGGTCGATGAATTCCTTGGCTTTGATATATGGAATGTCGGCAGTCGCGGACAGGCCGTGCGGCCCCTGGCCATAAAGGATGCCGAAGTTGGTCGCCTTGGCCTCGCGCCGCATTTGCGGGGTGACCTCAGCCAAAGCCACTTCATTGATGGCCGCCGCCGTGGCACGATGGATGTCCTCGCCTTTTTTGAAGGTCTCGATCATTTTTTTGTCGCCCGAAAAATGGGCCGCCAGGCGCAGCTCGATCTGCGAATAGTCAAGCGAGACCAGCTTGTAGCCGCGGTCGGCCACGAAGGCCGAGCGGATCTCGCGCCCCAGTTCGGTGCGGACGGGAATATTCTGCAAGTTCGGTTCAATGGATGAAAGGCGGCCGGTGGCGGCGATGGTCTGGTTAAAGCTGGTGTGGAGACGTCCGGTTTTTTTGTTCACCTGTTTGGGCAAGGAATCGATGTAGGTGCTCGTCAGCTTAGTGAACTCTCTATATTCCATTATCAATTTTATAATCGGATGCTGGTCTTTCAATTTTTCCAATTCATCGGCGCCGGTCGAGATGCCGGTCTTGGTCTTGCCGATGCCGGCGGTCGAGAGTTCCAGCTTCTCAAACAGCACTTCGGCGAGCTGTTGGGTGGATTTGATGTTAAAATCCATGCCGGCAAGCTCGTGGATCTTCTTTTCCAGCTTTCTAATTTTCTTGTGGGTGCTCTCCGCCAGTTCGGCTAAATACTTCACGTCCAGTTTCACACCATCAATCTCCATCTCGCAAAGCACTGGAACTAATGGCATCTCGATTTCTCTGAATAATTTCTCGGTTTTTTCTTTTTTCAATTCTTTGGCAAGTTTCGCCACCAGACGGTTGGTGAAGTCCGCGTCCTCGCAGGAATATAGCGACAATTTTTCGATCGGCACTTCCGGGAAAGTGATACGCTCCCGCCCGCGGCCGAGCAAATCGTCCTTGCTGATCTTTTCAAAACCGAATTCAGCAAAGGTCACCGCGTCCAAGCTATATTGGCGTGAGCCGGGGTTTATCAAGTACGCCGCGATCATCGTGTCAAAATCAACGCCCTTGGTCTTAATCCCGTTGCCGCACATAAACCCTAGATCAAATTTGATATTATGCCCCGCCTTCTTGATTTTCGAATCCTCAAATATCGGCCTGAGTTGATTTAGCCAATCATTTGGCACTTCAACCTCCACCTTTGTATTATAATTAAATAATGTATTTTGTTGTTTACTGATCACTGATCGCTGTTCATTGATCTTTACGAAGTATGCTTCTCCCTTCTTCCAGCTAAAACTAATCCCGAGTAACCTGTCGCTAAACACATCAAACCCAGCCGTTTCCGTGTCAAAAGTAAACGCTTTCTGCTTCTTTAATTCCGTCAAAAATTTCTTAAACTCCTTCTCATCATCAACCAAAGTGTATTTGAATTGTTTTTTGTTCCGCTCAAATTTGTCTTGCTCTTGCCCCTCCTCTCGAGACCCGACCTCGAGCCCTCGAGGTCGGGTCTCGAGAGTTTTTATTTTGGTTAACTCATAAACCCGCGGCAACAACGATTTAAATTCCAGCTCCGTAAACAGTTTAACCAGCTTCGCCTGATCAAAATCACCGAAGCGCGCCTCTTCCAAATTAAATTTGATCGTCGCGTCAGTGCGGATGGTGGCAAGGCGCTTGGAGAGTTCGGCTTCCTTCTTGTGCTCCTTCAACAATTCCCGCACCCGATCCTTGATCTTGGGCGAGTCCAGATGTTTGTAGACGCCATCCAAAGTTTTGAACTCAATCAACAGATCGATCGCCGTCTTTTCGCCGATGCCTTTGACGCCCGGGATATTATCAGACGGATCGCCGCGCAGGGCCTTGTAATCGATCATCTGCTCCGGCGTCAGCCCGGAAAATCTTTTCTTCACCGCGTCCGTGTCATAGACCACGCTGTCCGAGAGGCCGTGGCTCATGGTGAAAACCTTAGTGTGGTCGTTAACGAGTTGCATCGTGTCCATATCGCCGGTCACGATGATTTTTTCCACCGAGCCGTCGACCGTATGGGCGATAGTGCCGATCAAGTCGTCCGCCTCAAAGCCGGACAGTTCAAAGATCGGGATGCCGAAGGCCTCCGTCACCTGCCGCACGCGGTCAAACTGGTCATAAAGCTCCTGCGGCGCCTTGACCCGCGTCGCCTTGTATTCCTTATATTCCTCGTGCCGAAAAGTCGGCCCCTTCTTATCCAAGGTCAGTGCGATGTACTTCGGTTTGAACTCGCGCAACGCCTTGATCAGCACGGCAGTATAGCCATACACCGCGTTCGTCTGCTCCCCCGACTTAGTCGCCATGGTCGGTGGCAAAGCGTGAAAGCTGCGATGTATCAGCGCATTCCCGTCTATAATTATTAACTTTTCTTTCGTTTTTGACATATCTTTCGTTGTCATTCCGGGCTTGACCCGGAATCCAGAATTTTCTTTAAACTTCAGTCCTATTATCTTTAAATTTTATCCAACAGTAATTCACTATACGAATATTTTATTTTTTTATATCGATTTAGACCCAATAAATCAATAACCTCCGAACACTCTTTCATGGCCCTTGCCTCGGACAAATTCTTTATTACTGTCTCCAGTTCCAAAAAATTACCAAGTTTCTCAACTTTGTCTAGATGGATCCTTGTATGTTTATATAACCACAACTCCCTTTCCTTTCTCACAATTACGCGCTCACCGCACGTCTCTTTTAATATAAATTTTAGCGGCTGAAGATTCTTTTTTAAAATAGCGGCAATATAATAATCGCATAGTTTGGCGCCAACCTTTTTTGGTCTCTGATAATAAATCAGTTCAAATCGCTTATTATTGATTTCCCTGATTTTCAGCCGCGCCGCCTTACAATTATAATAGGTGTCGATCTGTTTCAAGATGGCGATCCGTTTCGCTCCGATTTTTTTTAACTTCGAAGTCGTCTCTTTGAAATTTTTCAAAACGACTTTTAACTCAATATTTTTCATGCTACTTAAATAAAGTGACTATGGACAGAGCGTAAAAGCTCCGAAATATTAGCGCATCCCCGTCTATGATAATAAATTTTCCTGCCTGCCGGCGAGGCAGGTCTTTCCCCTTTGCCATATCCCGATTATCCCAATTTAAAGACGAAAAAGCAAACGAAAATTTATTAACTGCCTAAAATTGACTTTTTGTGATTTTGTGATAATATAAATATGTGCTTGTGGGCGCAAGCCCCGTTCGGCTAATCCCTTGCGGAACATAAGCCGAAAAGCAAGCACAGCAAAAACACTCTCTTAACGAGGGTGTTTTTGTTTATTCATCCTCAATTTTCTTTGAACCGATTATCCTTTTATTGTTTGTCAGCGTCCAATAAGGCATAACGCTCCAAAAATGGTATTTACCTTCCTCTTCCCCAATTCGCCTTATCACTACATTAATACGTATCCGTTTTGAAAAACTGATAATCGCAAAAAAACCAAACCATTCTATGACCTTCGTCTTGCGAAATCCCCTCTTATCAGGATCGCCGACGGCACAAATCGACCGCCGATATTCCTGAATAGTCGTCGACTTTTTTAAAA
>JAJYMT010000078.1 GCA_021786695.1 bacterium | reverse complement strand
GGCAAGAAAGAAACCACCGGCTTATTGCCGGTGGTTTTCATTGAGCCCTGTCTCAGCCGCTTGCGACGGGGTAGTTCGTTAAAAAATCGATTTCTTTATTTAAGGAGGAGAAAATGTTATAATAAATTCATTCTATGGTTACCAATAATTTCGCGATTTACGGATTAAAGACCGTTGCCGAGCTAGCCGGGGATTTTTTGTATTTTCCGGTCTGGTGGTACAGCCGGGGCCTTGCCAAGACGGCAGTCGGGCTGTGGAATTTTTTGCGCAACCGCGAGCGGGCGCTGGGGCTGTTCGTCTGGATGAAGAACATCTTTACGCCGATGTACGGCCAGCAGGATTTCGCCGGCGCGGCCATCAGCTTCTTTATCCGTCTGATCCAGATCATCGTGCGCGGCATCGCGTTCTTGTTCTGGGTGGCGGTGGCAGCCGGATGTTTTTTGCTTTGGCTGGCTTTACCGCTCGCAGTCGCGGTAGAAATCGTTTATCAAATCATCTGAATGGGAAAATCAGCGGAAAAAAACAATCAAACCCCGATGATCTGTCCGGCCTGCGAAGGCAGCGGCAAAGGCCGGCTCGGCCTTTCCTGTGCTGATTGCGGCGGCATGGGAACCGGCATATTCGAAGGCGGTAAATTTTATTATTGGGGTTTCAAACTAAGTCAAGCGGTCATCGGCATCAACCGCGCCAGAAAAAAGATCCAGGCGCTGATCAATCTCTGCGCCTTCTTCATCGGACTGCTCGGCATCGCCGCACTGGGGTTCTTTTTTTACGGCTTTATTTCCAAAAATGAATTTCCGCCGCTGTTGACTATCTGGCAGCTCAAGCATTGGACGCTGCTTGCGTTCTGGCTGTCGCTCGCCGCCGACGGTTATCTGGTTTATCGCCTGGCCGAGGATGAATTATTGAAGCAGAAAGTCCGGGTCGAAAAATATTCGGAGAGGACGCGTGACGAAGGGATTGCCAGCGATTGGCCGGGAATCAAGAAACTGCCCAGGAACGGGCGGATTGACGTTTACTCCGGCTTCAGTTTGCGGACGGTGCGGCTGATAGAAAACGGCTATCTGCTGTCTGTGAAAATCAAGCATGGTCTGGTCGGACCGATCGAGATTTTTCTGAATTTGTTCGCCGATAGCGAGGTGCGCTCGCTTTTTTCGCGCCTGAACGTGAATGAGAACGACCTGATCGAAAAATTGAAAAATCAGCTAGCGCCGCTGGAGCAGAAGACCGGCCGCACCGAACTCTCGAACCAGGTGAAGATGGCGCTGATAAACAGCTATCTCTCCGCCCGCGAGACGGGTCAAAAACGGGTCAAGCCGGTCGATCTGCTCCTGCCTCTGGCCGCCCAGGACAAGACGCTTTCCGAAATCCTTTATGACCAGGAGATCGATCCGGACAAACTGGCGAACGGCGTCGCCTGGTTCCGCATCAACGAAAAGCTGGTGGAGAGTTTCCGCGAATATAAATCCATGGCCCGCTTCAAGCCCTCGACCAGCATGGATCGCGCCTACACCGCGGTGGCCACGCCGATCCTTAATTCTTTCGCCTATGACCTGACGGCGGCCGCCAAATGGTTCAAGCTGGAGTTCTGCGTCGACCGGGACAAGGAGATAAAACAGGTTTTTGCGGCGATCGAATCCGGCCACTCGGGCGTGATGCTGATCGGCGAGCCGGGCGTGGGAAAGAAAACCGTCGTTTACGGAATCGCCGAATTGATGGTCAAGGAAGAGGTGCCAACGGTCTTGCAGGATAAACGGCTCCTGGAACTCGACATCAGCCGGCTGGTTTCCGGCGGTAATCCGTCGGAGGTGCAGCAGCGCCTGCTGACCGTGTTGGACGAGATTTATCGCGCCGGCAACATTGCTCTTTACATAAACAACCTTGAAACGATCATCGGCATCTCTGCCGGTTCGGAAGAAAGTTTGGATCTGTCCGACGTGCTGGTGAATGCGCTCGAGCATCGGGGAATTTTCTGCCTCGCTTCGGTAACCCGTTCCAATTTTTTGAAATTCGTGGAACGCACCCCGCTCGACAATACCATGGCCAAGGTAGAGATCGCAGAGCCGGCCGGCAACCAGGCAATCGTGATCCTTGAAAGCAAGATCGGCTATTTCGAATCGACCTACGGCGTCTACTTCACCTATGGCGCGATCGAGGAGGCGGTCAAGCTCTCGAGCCGCTATATGCACGACAAATATCTGCCGGAAAAGGCGATTAAGATTTTGGAGGCGGTGGCGGTGAAAAAATCCAAGCAGGAGAATAAATTGATCACCAAAGAGGCGGTGGCGGCCGAGGTGAGCGAGACCACCGGCATCCCCGTCACCAAGGTCTCGGCCGACGAGGGCAGGGAACTTTTGAATTTGGAGGAGCGTATCCACGAGCGGATGATCGACCAGGTCGAAGCGGTGGACGCGGTGTCGGCGGCGCTGCGGCGCGCGCGCGCCCAGCTGACCGAAGGCAAGCGGCCGACCGCCAGCTTCCTCTTTCTCGGTCCGACCGGCGTCGGCAAGACCGAGCTGGCCAAGGCGGTGGCGGCGATCTATTTCGGCGCCGAGAAATATCTGATCCGCGTCGATATGAGCGAATACCAGACGCAGGACTCGGTCAACAAGATGATCGGTTCGCCCGAGGGCGGCAAGGGCTACCTGACCGAGGCGATGCGCCAGACGCCGTTTTCGCTCTTGCTCTTGGACGAATTCGAGAAGGCCCATCCCGACATCCTGAACCTGTTTTTGCAGGTGATGGACGACGGTCGCCTGACCGACGGCTCCGGCAAGACGATCGATTTCACCAACTCGATCATCATCGCCACTTCCAACGCCGGCGCGCTTTACATCCAGGAAGAGATCAAGAAGAATACGCCGATAGAGAAGATCAAGGAGGTGCTGATCAACGAACAGCTGAACAAGATCATGCGGCCGGAACTCCTGAACCGCTTCGACGGCATCATCGTCTTCAAGCCGCTCGGAATCGAGGAGGTGGTGGAGATCGCGCGGCTCCTGGTGAAGAAGACCGCCAAATTGTTGGAACAGAAAGGCATCGGCCTGAAGATCGAGGAGGCCGGCCTCAAGCGCCTGGCTGAACTCGGCTTCGATCCGAAGTTCGGCGCCCGGCCGCTGCGGCGCCTGATGCAGGACAGGATTGAGAACAACATCGCCAACAAGCTGTTGGCCGACGAACTGTCGCGCCGCGACACGGTGGTGATCGACGAGAATGGGGAAATAAAAATAGAAAAAGGCAGGGCGCTTTAGGTTTCAGTTGCCATGCTTCAGTTGAATATGAAAAAGGACGCGGGATGGATTCCGCGTCCGGATGGCTCTACTCGTGTACGTCTCCGCACAACGAGAACAGGGTCGTGCAGATGTACATCACTTTCGAGGCGCCATTTTTGTGGTCGCCATGCTCTTTTTTCAGCTCCCTGAATTCGGTTTTGTTCATGGTGCAGATAGCGACGAAGTGCCCCTCCCGCGCCTCCAGCTTCTCGATGCTCGATCGGAAAAGCTTGTAGTAGGCGGGCGAGACGAAGACATAGTTGTACCGCCCCCACTTGAGATTGGCGTCATCGTTTTTCTTCGGGCCGAGCCGGATGTCTACCCAGCTGCAGCGGTCGGCCAGCGCCTTGGCCATGATTCCGGCCGCGATCTCTTCGCCCCCCGTGTAGACAATCAACCCCTTGGTCACCGCGTTCTTGACCGACTGCTTCATTCTTGGATCTCCTTCTCTTATGTGAGTTGGTGATTCTCGAAAGAGCGATTTATATCAATCGAATAGTTGACATAAAATTGAATACTACCCTAAAATATCGGATAAGTCAATAGTTTTTGAAAATTTATTTCTGACATTAGCTTAATAATTATGTTTTTCATCATAATTTTCGGGGCTGTTTTTTTCCTGTCTGCCTTTTTAACTTTGATTGTCAGGAAATCGGCCAGGGCGCTCGAGGTGGTGGACCGGCCGAACGAGGCGCGGAAGATCCACGCCGCAACTACGCCGCTACTCGGAGGGGCGGCGATTTTTTTTGCTTTTTTCATCGCACTCTATTTTTTTCGCGCGCGGCTGCTTTCGGGTAATCTGGAGCCGCGGCACTGGCTCGGATTTTTTGCCGGCGGTTTGATTTTAATGATCGGCGGATTTCTGGATGATAAGTATCGGCTCAAGCCGTCGCGACAGATAATTTTTCCGCTCCTCTCGATCGCGGCCGTGGTGCTTGGCGGCGTGCAGATTGAAAAAATAACCAACCCCTTCGGCTTCGCTCCCTTCGGCTTCGCTCAGGGCGGGCAGGGCGGGCCCTTCGGCGGTTTTATTTATCTGGGGCTTTGGTCCGCGCCGCTGATCGCCACCTGGCTCCTGGGGATGATGTACACCACCAAACTCTTGGACGGCCTGGACGGCCTGGTGACCGGCGTCACTGCCATCGGCGCCTTTATCATCTTTCTTTTTACCATGACTACGCGCTACTATCAGCCGGACGTCGGTTTGGCCGCGCTGGTCCTGGCCGGCGCCTGCCTGGGGTTTCTTCTGTTCAATTGGCACCCGGCCTCGATTTTTTTGGGCGAGGGCGGTTCACTTTTCCTGGGCTTCGCACTCGGAGTGCTGGCAATCATTTCCGGCGGCAAGATCGCCATCGCCCTGCTCGTGATGGGCGTGCCGATCCTGGATGTCGTCTGGACGATCATCCGCCGCTCCTCCCGCGGCATCAACCCCTTCAAGTTCAGCGACCGCAAGCATTTGCACTTCCGGCTCCTGGACCTGGGACTCGGGCAGAGGAAAACCGTGCTGATCTTTTACGGCTTCTCGGCTCTGTTCGGCCTGGCGGCGCTGTTTTTACAAAGCGCCGGCAAGGTCTACGCGCTGGCAATCCTGCTGGTGATAATGTTGGCGATCGTGATCGGTTTTTCCCGTTTGGATAAGCGGTCGAGGTTGACTAAATAAAAAAAATCAGTATAATAAACAATACCGCAGTAAGTGGCGGTTTTTATTTAATTAATATCTATCTTCCAAGTTCGGCGTGAAACCGAAGAGATCCTTCCTCCTCGCTACGCTCGTCCTCAGGATGACAATTTATATGAAGTTTGCAGTTATCAAGACCGGCGGCAAGCAGTATAAGATAAGCGCCGGACAGACCCTGAAGATCGAAAAACTCGAAACCGAAAACGGCAAGACCGTAAAATTCGATACTTTACTCATCGCCGACGGCGAAAAAGTCGAGATCGGCAAACCCTCCCTGGGCGAAAAAGTCGAGGCCAAGGTGCTCGAGACCGGCAAGGGCGAGAAGGTGCAGGTAGTAAAATTCAAGAACAAGACCCGCTACACCAGGAATGTCGGCCATCGCCAGCCGTTCACTAAGGTGGAAATCACCAAAATCGCATAATCGCGAATTAGCACGAATGAAATTCGAATAAAATAGAAAAACCCCCGCGACAGCCCGCGGGGGTTTTGATTTATCCGGATGAACGTTCCGCAATTCTCGGACGGTTGGAGGGGAGGTGACGAATTCCGCCCCGACCGACACGCGACGAGTCGATTCGAATGTCCGACAAGTCGGCGGAGAAAAGCATGTCGCAATCTTGGTGCGCCGAGGAAAGCTCGGCCACGATCAGGTTGATCCGGTTTTTGAGGTCGGCCAGGGTCTTTTTCACCCGCCGCTTCTCCTTGGCCGGACCCATGAATTGCACGATATTAAACGGTGAGGCGGGAGGTTTTCTCGTCTTCGTCGGAATGGAGCGGATATGCACCGCTTTCGTCTTCAGCCCCTTCGCCTCGAGGGTGGAATTCAATTCTTCCAGCATCAGTTGATGGATTTTTCCCCCCAGACCGATTTGCAGCATGCACTCGCTTGCCTTCATGATTTCCTCCTTAGGGAAATTGTATTTCAAAGTTCGTTCCGGTATTTCAATCCTTCGACCCTTCGATGAACTCAGGACAGGCAAGCTCAGGACAGGCGCATAATAAACTATAGCTCATTCCTGTATTTTAGAGCATTTGACAGTGTTAATTCGTCTACATACTCTAAATCAGCTCCCATCGGCAGTCCTTTGGCCAGGCGGGTGATTTTTAAATTTAGCGGTTTCAGCAGTTTTGTCAAATAAAGAACTGTGGTTTCGCCCTCGATGGTCGGGTCAAGCGCCAAGATGACTTCCTTGATACTGCCGTCTTTCAGCCGTTTTAGCAGCGGTTCGATGTTCAAGCGTTCCGGTCCGATATTTTCAAGATGATTAAGCTCGCCGCCCAGAATGAAATATCTGCCCTTGAATCCGCCGCTCGTTTCGATCGCCAGATAGTCGCGGGTGTCTGCAACCACGCACAAGACGGAATTCTCCCGCCTCAGGTCGGCGCAGGTCGGGCAGGGGCTCGATTCGGCCAGCGCGAAACACTCTCCGCAGCTGACCGTCTTTTCCTTGAGTTCCGCCAGCGCCTGCGCGAATTGCTGCAATTCTTCGGCCGATCGGTCGAGCAGATAAAAAGCATACCGTTCGGCGGTCTTCGGTCCGACCGTCGGCAGTTTGGAAAACTGGTCGATCAGTTTTTGGATGGCGGCAGGGAAGCGCATTAACAAAATTCAAAATGTAAAAATCAAAAATCAAAATTATGGAGTGCCGCTACCGCGGCACGAAATAATTACCAAAATTTTGCATTTTGATATTTGCATTTTACATTAGCCCAGGAAACCCGCCCATGGCGCGCATTTTTTCCGCCATGATCCGCTGGGTTTTCTTGATCGTGTCGTTGAACAGGTCCTTAACGATCCGTTCAGTCGCTTCCTTGGCCAGCCCCTCGGGCAAGGAGAGGGCGGTGACTTCCATGTTGCCGTTCATGGTCAGCCGGACGCCGCCTTTGTCAACCGAGATCGATTCCGCGGCCAGCGCGTTCTGCATCGTCTTGGCCTGGCTGCGCAGGTCTTTGAACTGTTTTAACTTATTAAACATAAGTTTAATTTCGAATGATGAATTTTGAATTTTGATTGAATGTATTAATGATTTAATTCCTGCCTGCCGGCAGATAGAATTAATTAAAAAATTAAAAATTTACTCGAAATTCAAAATTGAGTAATTAAAAATTTAAAAAACAGGCGCTTCCCGGTGGCTTTGGTCGAGGCCCTTGAAGCTCACCGTGTTCTCGTCGAAAAACAAATCGACTTTGCCGGTCGGACCGTTGCGGTGCTTGGCAATGTGTATCTCCGCCAGATTTTTCTCCGCTTCCGAAAGCTCTTCGCGGTTGTAGTTGCGGTCGGCGGATTTGCGGTAGATGAACATCACGACGTCGGCGTCCTGCTCGATCGAACCGGACTCGCGCAAGTGCGAAAGTTTGGGGATGGCCGGCCGCGACTGCTCCACCACGCGCGATAGCTGGGACAGGGCGATCACCGGAATGTTAAGTTCGCGCGCCAGGCCTTTGAGGCCGCGGGTGATTTCCGACACCTCCTGCACGCGGTTGTCGCCGTATTTGCCGCGGCCTTCCATCAGCTGCAGATAATCGATCACCACCATGTCCAAACCCTTCTCGATCTGCAGGCGGCGCGCCTTGGTGCGGATCTCCATGATGCTGGTGTTGGCCGAGTCGTCGATGAAGATCGGCGCCTCAGAAAGCTCTCCCATGGCCGAGCCGATGCGGGTGAAATCGTTGTCCTCTTCGCGGTCGGAGAGCTTGCCGGTGCGCATCTTCCACAGCGACACTCCGGCCTGGGCGCAGAGCATGCGGTCGACCAGCTGTTCTTTGCTCATTTCGAGCGAGAAGATGCCGACCGAGGCCTTGTTCTTGACCGCCACCTGGCGGGCGAGATCGAGCGCGAAAGACGTTTTGCCGACGCTCGGGCGGGCGGCGACGATGATCAGATCGGATTTCTGCAGGCCGGCCAGCAGGTTGTCGAGGTCGGCAAAGCCGCTCGCCAGACCGCGCAGTTTGCCGGATTGCCGGTGCAGTTCGTCAATCCGTTCGAAGGCGGCGGCCAGGAGGTCGTCGATCGGCAGAAAGACGTTTTTCAGATATTTCTGCGAAACCGAGAACAGCCGCTGTTCCGCCTCGTCCAGGAGCTTGTCCACGTCGTCCTCCTCGCTGTAGCCGAGTTCGCCGATTTCGCTCGCCGCCTGTAACAGCCGGCGCAAGGTGGCCTTGCGCTGGACGATGTTGGCATAAGTCGCGACGTGCGAGGCGGTGGCGACGGTGTTCGACAGCTGTGCCAGATAGGAGCGGCCGCCGACTTTTTCCAGCGAGCCCTTTTCTTCCAGCCGGGTGGAGAGCGTCAGGATGTCGATCGGCTCCTGCCGGCCGTAAAGCTCCTTCATGGTTTCGAAAATCGTGCCATGGGCGTCTTTGTAAAAATCCTCTTCGGTGATCTTGTCGGCGATCTTGATGATCGCGTCTTTGTCGATCAAAAGACATCCGAGGAGCGTTTCCTCGGTTTCCATGCTTTGCGGCGGCAGTTTGCCTAATGGGTTCTGTTCTTTTGCCATGTCAACATATTATATTTTTTACCCGGTTTAAGCAAGCGAAATTTGTCCACCATCTGTCAACTTATTTATCAAGACGTCTTGTCAAAAGCGAATTATTCTGTTATCTTTAGGATATTATAAATTTCCTGCTAAAAGAGCAGTTTTATTTTTTGTTTTCGCGCCCATAGCTTCCTCCTACGCTAAAGCTTCGGAGGACAAGTATCATATTACCAGATGCAAATAAGAAGCAAGGTAGATCATAAAAAAATATAAAATCCGCGCCCATAGCTCAGCTGGTAGAGCAGATCCCTTTTAAGGATAAGGTCACAGGTTCGAATCCTGTTGGGCGCACAAAATTTTTCTCTCCCCGAAAGGGAGCAGAAAATTTTGCTCGTCTAATAGGAAGTAGAACCTGCGCATTCGGGGTGGGGCTTCCCGCCTCATCGGCGGGCAGGCCGCCCCGGCGAGAATCCCTGTCCGCCGATGAGGCGGGCTGTTGGGCGCACTTCGACTCATCGTAAATTTAACTATCATTAAATTTACTCTTCGCTCAGTGCAGGCACAAACATTCAATAACCGTAAGTCGAAGTGCCCTGAGTTTACCGAAGGGCAACGCTGGCTAAAAGTAGGGCTATTTGACAGATCAGCGCTTCCGTGCTATCGTTAAGTGATACAATTTACAGATTCGAATCTCTCGTCATTATATATTTGTTTAAGGATAGGTGGCCTCGAGAAGTCGAGTCGCCATCCTTATGAAAGGAAATATCGAACCAACTGATGGTTTTCTTGGTTTGGGCATCAGCCCATCCATTTTAACCGTGCTTTTTAAATTGAATTTAGTCACACCGACACCGATCCAGAAGAAGTCGATTCCGGTGGCGATCCAGGGCGACGACCTGATCGGCATCGCGCAGACCGGCACCGGCAAAACCTTCGCCTTCGGCATCCCGATGCTCCAGCGCCTGGGCACGCATAAGGGCAGGGGCCTGGTGCTTCTGCCGACGCGCGAACTCGCCCTGCAGGTGGACGAAAACCTGAAAAAACTGGGCAGCGCCTTCGGACTGCGCACCGCCGCCCTGATCGGCGGCGAGCCGATCGGCAAGCAGATCCAACTGATCAAACGGAATCCGCACATCGTCGTGGCCACGCCGGGCCGCCTGAACGACTGCCTGGAACGCGGTTTGTTGAAACTGGACCAGGTGAAAGTGCTGGTACTGGACGAGGCGGATATGATGCTTGATATGGGCTTTATGCCGCAGGTCAAGCAGATTTTGAAATATGTCCCCAAAACCCGGCAGACGATGCTGTTTTCCGCCACCATGCCGGCGGCGATCGCGCGCCTGGCGGCCGAGCATATGACTCTGCCGGTCAGCATCGAGGTCGCGCCTTCGGGCACCACTGCCGAATTGGTCGACCAGGAGATGTACGTAGTGCGGCGCGAAGACCGCCTCGCCCACCTGGAAGAAATTTTATCCGAATACCAGGGCCAGGTCTTGATCTTCACCCGCACCAAGCATAACGCCAAGTCGCTCGCCGAGCGGCTGTCGCGGATGAATTACAAAGCGGCGGAGATCCATTCCAACCGTTCGCTGGTCCAGCGCCGGCAGGCCCTGGACGGCTTCAAATCGAAAAAATACCGGATCCTGGTGGCGACCGATATCGCCGCCCGCGGCATCGATGTCACCGGCATCGAGCTGGTGGTGAATTTCGACCTGCCCGACGATTCGAACGATTACGTCCATCGCATCGGCCGCACCGGCCGGGCCGGAGTCGCCGGCAAGGCGATCTCCTTCGCCCTGCCGACCCAGTGGAAAGAGGTCAGGAGCATCGAGCGGCTGATCAAGAAGACCCTGGCGGTCAAGAAGTTCGCCGAACTCCAGCAAGGAGAGGTCCGTTCCTCGCGCTACGGCAAGCGCACCTCCTTCGGCCAGGCGCCGGCCCGCCGCAAATCGGTTGCCGGTTTCCGCAACCGCCCCAGGTCGCTGATCGGCAATTGAATTTAAGGGGCCGTATTGATATTTACCGTTTTTTAGCTATAATAAAATCAAACACGATCATTGAAATAAGGAGGATTACCTTGAAAAAGCAGAGCGGAAACAAAAGCAAAAGAAAGGTTCGGGAAAGAAGGTTGATCGGTGCCAGGCCGGTGCGCGGCGATCGGGGTCTTCGGATCAACGTCCCCATGGCACGCCTGAATACGCGGCGGTTCGTGTCAACTCTGGCATTAGGATTCCTGTTCTGATCATCCATTAGCCCATGAAGGAGGAGATGAGATGAAAGAAAAGAGCCAAGTAAGGGAAATCGTGCTCGCCGGAGCGAAGCCGGTAGAAAACGCACGTCCCTACAAGCCAAATCTCAGGGCGCTCGGCCACGACCTCGACAAATGGTGGTCGGAGCAGAACGGTACGGCCGGCCTGGCACCGCTATCCGAGCCGCCGTTGCCACCTGGCGCGATCGAGGATTAGGAGCGCGTTGGTGTGAATGAGCCGGAAACAGGAGGGCCTTTTACAGGCCCTTTTTAACTATAATATTATTTTTTGTTTTGTTAAGCCGAAGTAGCTCAGTGGTAGAGCGGCTGCTTTGCCCGCCCGCTTGACATGCCGAGATAGCTCAACGGTAGAGCAACGGTTTTGTAAACCGTAGGTTCCGGGTTCAAATCCCGGTCTCGGCTCAAGCATGTCGGGCAGGTAAGCAGCGGGTCGGGGGTTCAAGTCCTCTCTTCGGCTCCGAATTCAAATCAAAATGGAGGTGTCGAGTTGATCATTAACATTGATGACAAAAAGCATCGGCAGCTTGTTCGAGAACTGCTCGGCAGGGCGGATGTCATTGTTGTCGCCGAGGTTTTGGATCTGCGCCAGGTCGAGCAATTGCGCATCATTATTTCGGAAGAGATCATGTGCGAGGCCGTGTTCGCCGATCGCCCGCCGCCGCCCGGCTTCGTGCCGTTTTCCCGTTACAAGCGGGTTCGTCCGAAATTCAAGTTCAGACGCGATCTAAGGATGGACAAGCGCCGGGTCGTCAAATTCAAGGGCAAAAAGGGGAGAAGATAAGTTCCGTTCGTTGCGGACGCAAATAAAGTAAAACATGCCGGCTTGTGGTACGAGCCGGCTTTTATTTTCCTATGATTGTGCTAATATTAATAATAACCAGGCAAAATTTCATCGCCTCTCGTTGACAGAAAGCGATGAAAGTGTTAGTATTTTTAATTCTATAATTTCGATCTTTTGCAACACCATTTCAACGCTGGAGGTGGGTATGGGAATCGACGGGTTTTTGGACCGGCTGGAAGAGAAGCGGCAGCGTGAGGCGCCCTTGCCCTTTGACACCGATCTTCTCGCCGACATGATCGAAGACGACCGGTGGCCGGACTCAAGGCGGATCAACGTCGTAATGCCCGGGGTGAAGATCTTCCGCAGGAGAAAAGACGGGGTGGAAAGGGTCTATATGACCCAGCTCAGCATTATCCCGAACAAGGGTATGATCGCCAGGAATCCGGCGGACTTGGCCGATGCCGGGACCTGCGCCCTGACCCTGGACCCAGAGGACGAGTCCTTCGCTCTGGATCCCCTGAATATCCTCCTGGCCAAGGAGGAGGCCGAGCTGGTCGAGAAACGCAAGCGGATCGGACGTCTTCACGCCAAGCAGCGGACGATGGACGCGGCGGCGAGGCCCATAAGGCGGCGCATCCTATCCTGGACGTGCGTCTGATCGGAATTTCGAGCGGGGAAGCTGACGGCGTATCGTCAGCGGCCCCGCTTTTTACTTTCAAAAAATCCACTCAATCCCATAAACCAGTTTATGGGATTGATAGCGGAGCAGCGGATCGTTTTGACGATATTTTTTGCAATATCTTTTGACACTATCGGTTCCGGCGATTATAATTGACCCAATGTCGAATCATCGTTTTAAAATCTACACCCTGGGTTGCAAGGTAAACCAATACGACAGCGCTTCACTCGCGGCGAGGATCCAAGCCGCGGGTTTTGTTTTGGCCAAGGACGATGCCGAACTGGCGATCATCAATACCTGCGCCGTCACTAAATCGGCCTTGCGGAAGGGCAGGCAGATGGCGGCTCGGGCCCGCAGAGAAAACCCGCGGGCGAAAATCATCGTAACCGGTTGCGCGGTTAAGATCTATAAAGAGGAGGTTGGAAAGTGGGGGGCGGATTTGGTGGTTGAAGAAAGGGAAGCGGAGGAAATATCAAAAAGATTTAAGAATTACGATTTAGGACTTAAGAATGGAATTCAAAATCGTAAATCTAAAATCATAAATCATAAATCAGATGTTAGCTGCTCGAAGATGGATTATGAAAATGTAAATATATTTCAGAAATCAAGATATTTCATAAAGGTACAAGACGGTTGCCGGCAGTTCTGCACTTATTGCGTCATACCATACGCGCGCGGCGAATTAAAAAGCAGGGCCGTGGCGGAAGTGGTCGCTGAAGCGCGAGCCGTGGTCGATGCCGGAATTAAAGAGATTGTTTTGTGCGGGATTCATCTGGGGTTGTATGGCGTTGATCGCGTAACGCATAACGCGCAACGCATAATGAATTTAACTGAATTAATAAAACAATTAGGGGCTTGCCCAGGAAATTAGA
>JAJYMT010000064.1 GCA_021786695.1 bacterium | reverse complement strand
GGTGGTCGCGGAAAAAGAAAGAAGAAAAATTATGGATGCGCCAGGGGCTGATCGGGCTGAAAAATTTGAGTTCCACTCCTTGCCGCGTGAGTTCTTCGGCGTAGGCCGTATTATAAAAAGAATAGCTGCCGCCGGCGTCGAGTATCAGCCGCACCTTGACGCCGGAACGCGCCTTGTCGATGAATAATTTATAAAACCGCCGGCCGATCTGGTCGTAGGTGAAAATAAACTGCTCGAAGTCGATGCTGGTTTGCGCGGCCGCGCAGGCCGAATACATCGCCTCCCAGGCCGCTTCGCCCCGAAGATAAAATTGCCAGGCGTGATCGTTCATAAAATTGACAATTTTAATAAAGTGGGTTATCTTGAAAAATCATTCTTGAATTAAAGGAGGTGGAAGAATTGAAACCTTCGCACGAGAAACCTGCAGGCCAGCGCCGGTCGGGCGGCAACGATCTCCGCCATCTCGTCAGTTGGTTGCGCGAACAGCCGCCATTCACCAAGGTGGTACTCGGTCCGTTCCGTTTCTGCCGCCACCAGCAGCCGGTAGGGACACTGCGGATTCTCTCCTCCAGCGCGGACGGTTTCCGGGTCAGCGCCTATGCGGCAGACGGCATCCGGGAGCTCTACCTCTACCACCTCTCCAGCATGCGGGAGGAGGCCCGCGGTCTCATTCTGCTCCGATCAGAGGAGCTCTAACCCTGGCGATCCGCCGGGGTTTTTTTCCGATAATTGCCTTTCAAATTATTTCCCGTAATTCTATTGCTAATTATATACTCTTATTGTAACCTATATTCAATGATCGCACTCGCCCATCGTATGAATAATCGGCCCTGCTAGAGATCAACCTTATCGTTGCGACCGATTATCGTTCGAGTGCGTCATTTGCTGCTTTGCCGCCAGGATCAGGAAACCACATAGCCGACAGCAGGCCAGTGGATATCCTCCTTGATCGATTTACTGGCGGCCTTTTTATTTGTCAAAACTCCAGTGCCACCACTCGTTATGGTAATTTTCAAAACCGGCCCGCTTCATCGCTCGGCAGAATATCCGCCGGTTTTTTCTCGCCTCTTTTTCCAAGATATCCAACTCCTTTTTCTTTTCAAAAAAATCCGTCCCCGCCCGCTCGGTCGCGTCATCGAAATCAGTTCCCATATAGAGTTCCCTGCCGCGCACGTCGACGATCGTCAGGTCGAGCGCCCCGCCGTTGCGGTGGGTGTCCGGCCGCACGACCGTTTTGGCCGGCTTGGCGCAAAAATTCCAGACCAGGCGCTCGATTTCCGCTTTTGACTTGGTCGGATGCGCTGCCGTCAATCGCCGCCGGAAATTGCCGATCATTTTAATCTGCACCGGCCGGGGCCGCAAACAGTCCCAAATTTTGAAATTATAGCCCTTAGGCAAGAACTTTCTGGCCCTGACTAATCGCTTTGCCACCGATTCACGTGCCAACACCCGCGGCTCGCTGGTCCAGCCGTAAAAGTAGTAGCGCGGCTCGGTTGCGAAACCATATTTTTTCAAGTCAACGAATTTCATACAGCAATTAAACCAGTAAAATACCATATACTGTAATATGGTATTTTACTTATTTTTCATCAAAAGATTTATTAATAAATAATGGGCGGGGTACCTTTTTCTCAGCCAATCGAATGTCATTGGTATGTTTTGCGGCTGCTGAAACTTCGGCATGGCTCCTTTTTTCAATTTCTTCAAAGCCAGCTTATAACCGCCGAAGCCGTTATTCAGCCAACGGTCGACCTGGTTTATTGTCGAGAAGCCGACGCCGAGTTTTCGCCTGATCTCTTCATGCAAAGCACCTTCGAGAAGCATCTTGGCAATCTGGATCCGCCTGGCAATCATGACGCTTTCGCTGGGTGTCAACAAGTCTTTTAAAAATTTTTCCACTTCGGAGACATTGTTGAGTGAGGCGACCATAAGATAAAAATCTTTGAGAATTTTATTTCTGACCGCCTCATCAAGTTCGTATGATTTCACTTTTGCCATATTCCATCGATTATAATTCATTATACCATATACTGTAATATGGTATAATGTTATGAAATGACTAAGGAGGTGATGTCTTCCAGCGGGTAGATATCCAGGGCTACTTCTTCATAGGGATGAACGTTCTTGATTGCTTCGATTACGTCTTTCAGCAAGTCGCGGGCGCACACGGCCTCTATCCGTTCTTCCGGAACTGATTCCAACCTGCCAATTTCTCCAACGGCCGGCCGCGCGCCTTCCTGCGGGAGAAAGCGACCCAGGCCCTTCGAAGAAAAACTGCAGTAAATATAGTTGCCGATCCTGCCTGCCCCGGCATCGCCCATGGCCTTGCGGACCGCCTCGGCGTGTGATTCTGGAACAAAGACCACGATTTTCACGTTTTTAGATTCCATTTTATTTTTAATAAACCGCAGGCAGCTAAAGTTGGGCCGTCTTTTATTAGGCCATCGCTTATCATTTTTTCAAGCTCTCTTGGGGCAATTTTCTTCGTTACCATGCCTTCTTCGCTTTCCTCTAATTCCTGCTTACCTTCTCGGAGGCCAGTTGCCAAAAAAACAAAGTACTCTTGAGTATGATGGCCCGGGGCCAAATAAAAATGTGCAAGCTGTTCGATTTTTTCGGCGGTCAAACCGGTTTCTTCCTTTAATTCTTTTATGGCCGTCTTTTCGACAGAACCATGCTCAAGGTGCCCTTGGGGAAATTCCCAGGAAAAATAATCGTTAGGATGCCGATATTGCCCGACCAGCGTAAATACTTTTCCATCCCAGGGGATTATCAAGGCGCAGGGTTCTTTACGCACTACGCCATAGGTCAGCCGCTTGCCGTCAACGTTCTCAAACACATCTTCGGTGACGGTCATCCATTTATTTTTATATTTTTGTTCAGTTGAAATTATTTTCCATTTCATAATTCACAAAAATATTTAATCATATATATTCTAATTTTAATTTCTACCTCCCATGACACTTCTTATATTTCAAACCGCTGCCGCAGGGACAGGGATCGTTGCGGCCAATTTTTTCGCCCGCCTCGTTCCTGGCTTTTTCTTTCGGCAGCGCGAGCATCGTCGGGCCGCCCTTACTCATCTCTTTGGCCGGCGCGCTGAAACTGACCGCTCGCTCGGCCAAACTCTTGCCTGTCCCGCCATTGCGGTGGCCGGCGATGTCTTGGGCCAGCCCGATCTTGAAGATGCTGTAAACGACCTGCTTCTGGATCAGATTATTGAGTTCGTTATACAAGCTGTACGCCTCTTTCTTGTATTCGACCAGCGGGTCGCGCTGGCCATAGCCGCGCAAGCCGATCCCCTGCCGTAAGCTGCTCATCGCCTCCAAGTGCTCGATCCAAAGCAGATCGATCGAGCGGATCAGGATGTCTTTCTCGACCTGTCGCCAATCGAGCCCGGCACTTTCGGCCTGTTCTCGTATTTTTTCGTAGGCGGCCGTGGCGAGACCGAATAGGTGCTCGATGATCGCCGTGCGAGCATTCGCCAGATCCAGCTTGTTGCCGTTCTCGGTAAACTTCGCCAGATCGGTCTGGAGCCCTTCGGTCGCGGGAAAGATGGTCGCGGCCACCTCGTATATCTCTTTCAAATTCCAGCCGCCGATCTGTTCCGCTCCGGTGTGAAAAGCCACCACCTGCTCGATCTCGTTCTCTACCATCTCGAGAACCATCCCGCTCAATTTCGGATCAGTTTCGGATTTCCCCGCCCTGTCTTCCGCCGCCTCCAGTATCTCCCTTCGCTTCTTATAGATCGATTCGCGGTGCTTGTTGATCACGTCGTCGTATTCCACCAGATGTTTGCGCAGGTCGAAATTATTGCCCTCGACTTTTTTCTGCGCCGACTCGATCGAGCGGGAGATCATCCGGTTCTCGATCGGCATATCTTCCGGCAGTTTCAGGGTGGTCATCAGGCCCTTCATCCGGTCACCGCCGAAGATGCGCATCAGGTCGTCCTCGGTCGAGACATAGAACTGCGACGAGCCCGGGTCGCCCTGCCGGCCGGCGCGGCCGCGCAACTGGTTGTCGATGCGCCTCGCCTCGTGGCGTTCGGTGCCGATCACGTGAAGGCCGCCGAGCGCCACTACTTTATCGTGTTCAATTTTCCACTCCTTATGTTCTTCGCTTTCCTCCGCCGGCCTGCCCTCCGAAGCATTGGCGTAGGAGGGCTCCTTGCCGCCGAGCATGATGTCCACGCCCCGA
Source organism: bacterium (assembly GCA_021786695.1). Taxonomy (GTDB): domain Bacteria; phylum Patescibacteriota; class Patescibacteriia; order Patescibacteriales; family GWE2-39-37; genus JAJYMT01. The sequence goes on along the minus strand of JAJYMT010000064.1, from coordinate 9,138 downwards.
CCGGCCATATTGGTGGCCAGAGTAATCGCGCCAGGCCGGCCGGCATCGGCGATGATCTGCGCTTCTTTTTCGTGGTTCTTGGCGTTGAGTAGTTGGACTTTCAGGCCTTCGCGCTCCATCAGGAGCGACAGTTCCTCGTTTTTCTCGATCGAAATCGTGCCGATCAGGACCGGCTGGCCGGTCTGGTGCCGGCGCTTGATCTCGGCGATCACTGCGGCGAATTTTCCCTGCTCGGTGCGGTAGATCAGGTCGTTTAAGTCCTGGCGCACCATCGGCCGGTGCGTCGGAATGGCGGTCACTTCCAATTTATAAATTTTAAAAAATTCCTCCGCCTCGGTCATGGCCGTGCCGGTCATGCCGGCCAGTTTCCGGTACATCCTGAAATAGTTCTGAAAAGTGACGGTGGCGAGCGTCTGGCTTTCACGCTGTACCTTGACTCCCTCTTTCGCTTCGATCGCCTGATGCAGCCCTTCGGAATAACGGCGGCCGTGCATCAGCCGGCCGGTAAATTCATCGACGATAATCACCTCGCCGTCCCGCACCACATAGTCGCGGTCGATCTTGAACAGCACCCGTGCCTTGAGCGCCTGCTCGATGTGGTGCACTTCGCGCACGCCGCCGGAGGTGTAGATGTTATCGACCCCCAGCCATTTTTCCAGCTTCTCGATGCCGGCCTCGGTTAGGGTGGCGGCGCGCATCTTTTCATCGACGTTGTAGTCCTCGTTTTCAACCAGCCGTTCTACCAGTTGGGCGAATTTGAAATATTTCTCGGTCGACTCTTCCGCCGCGCCGGAGATGATCAGCGGCGTCCGCGCCTCATCGATCAGGATCGAATCGACTTCGTCCACGATGGCGTAATAGAGCGGGCGTTGCACCATCTCCGCCACGGCGCCGACCATATTGTCGCGCAAATAATCAAATCCGAACTCGTTATTGGTGCCGTACAGGATGTCGGCCAGATAGGCCTCGCGCCGCGGTATCGGGCGGAAGTGTTTCAAACGCTGGTCGAACTGGCTTTCATCCGCGTAAGCAGGATCGAAGATATAGGCCGCTTCATGAACGATCACCGCGGTGGTTAGTCCCAGAGCATGATAGACGCGGGCCATCCAGCCGGCGCCTAATTTGGAAAGATAATCATTGACCGTGATCAGCTGCGCGCCCCAGCCGGCGAGCGCATTCAAGTACAAAGGCAGGGTGGCGACCAGGGTCTTGCCTTCGCCAGTGCGCATCTCGCCGATCTGGCCGCGATGGAGTACGATGCCTCCCAGGAGCTGTACGTCGTAGTGGCGCTGGCCGATCGTCCGGCCTGCCGCCTCGCGCACCGCGGCAAAGGCCTCCGGCAGTATCTCGTCCAGTTTGGCGATGACTTGCTGATCGGCGAACCCGGCTTTGCCGTCCGCGCCGATTCTTTTCTTCAGGTCGGCCGTCACCGCTCTAAGATCATCGTCGCTCAGGGATTTGAAACGATCCTCGAGCGCGTTGATCTTATCCACGAGCGGCGCGAGCGACTTGATGTATTTGTCATTGGCATCGCCGAAAAATTTGGAAAATATGCTCATGTTGAGTGAATAATTATCTGACGCAATCGCTTATAAAAATGACATCTCATTTCTCTTCAAACCAAAAAAGATTTAAGAATTATGATTTATGATTTATGAATAAATTTCGTAAATCCTAAATCGTAAATCCTAAATCTGCGTCTAAGCAATTATACTAATAATCTTCGAAAAATACAATAGCAGAAAATTCGTTTATTCAGCCGATCCCCTCGATGAAATGAAACACCTTTTCCAGGGTGATGGTCTTGCCCTCGTCATCCAGAATGTTCAGATCATGATTCTCGATCGGCACCTGGTAGATTTTTTTCTCGGACGAGCCGATGTGTTCGTAAATATACCTGGCGGTCCGCCGGTTATCGAGCAGATCGCTCTTGGCGGCATGAAGGATGTAAACCGGCGCCGTGATGTCCTTGAGACCCGGCATCGTCCGCTCCCTGATGAACTTCCTTATCTTGCCGACCGCCCTGATCGGGATGAAATTAAAAGTGCTCTGGCTGCGCCGCTCGCGGCCGTAGCGCCGGCGATAAATCAAAGGGTTTTTTCTGATAAAGTCGATGCCGGCGAGGCCGAGCAACGGGCCCAGGGTCGGCTGCAGGATATTTATGACGAACCACATCCGCGGCGTAAAAAAAATCGGCATTTCCCAAAAAACCAGTCCGGCGATCTTCCGGCTCTTCGGCGCCAGCGCCGCCGCCAGATTGCCGCCGAACGATATGCCAATCACGAAAATCCGGTCGGTTTCTTTTTCCAAATGTTCCAGCCAGGATTGCGCCGCTCCGAGCCACTGGTCCGGACCGGCTCCCCGAAGTATTTCCCGATCGTGCTCCGAGCCGCTATGGCCGGGCAGAATCGGCCGCGCCACCGTGAAACCCTTGCCCGCGAAATATTTAAAGATGATGTCGGTCCGACTCACCTCGGTATTGAAACCGTGCAAAAGCAAGATCGCCCGCCCCCTTTCTCCCCGATGATAAATTTCCGGCAGCCGGCAACTGTTTTTTTCCTCCGTTTCCTGGCTCATTTATTTTTTATATTTCTTTTCTTTGTATTTCTTGATCAGGAGATCGAGATGGTCTTTGACCTTGTCGATCGCCTTGAAGATATCCTCGCTTTCTCTTTCCACCCGCAGGAGCTTGCCCGGCAGATCCAAGTTGACTTCGGCGCGGTAAATTTTGCCGCGCTTCTGGCCGCCGACCGCCAGGCCGACTTCCGCGTGGCAATTGATTACCGGCACCCGTCCTAAAAATTTTTCCGACCTATCCAGCTTTTTCTGCAAGTAACCCCTGATCTCTTTGCTCAATTCTATTTTAGTCGCCTTGATGTCTATTTTCATATGTTTATCGATCTTGATAATTTTATTCACTGCCCGCCCTCAAGATATTTTTCCGCTTTGTTGACGATGTCCTTGGGGATGAATTGCATCTTCACCAGAAAGTCGAGCGCCCCGTGCGAACGCGCCTCGTCCGCCAGCTCTTTCTTCTGCAGATTCGACAAGATCACCACCTTGATGTCCTTGGTACGCGAGTCGGACTTGAGCGACCGCAGGATATCCATGCCGCTCATATCGGACAAGACCATATCCAAAAAAATCAGATCCGGTTCCTCGGTGGCGGCGAGCTGCAGCGCCAATTGGCCGGTTTCGGCCATAATTACCGCATAGCCGGCATTGACGAATTCTTGCTGGTACATCATCGCCTGCGTTGGATCGTCCTCGACCAGTAAAATTTTAGTGCTTTCTCCTCTTGTCATTGGATTATCTTTTAATGATATTAGGATACTCTTATTTTTTCGGCTTGGCAACACTGCGCGCCGCTGTTTTTGTGAGCAGTTTTTCCGAAAAAATCGGCAGGGTCAGGGCGAAAGTCGTGCCCTTGCCCACCTCGGTTCTTTCAATTTCGATTTTCGCTCCCGGGTTGGCGTCGACGATCTCTTTGATGATATAGAGTCCCAAGCCGGAACCGTCGGTATAGGTGACAACCGCGTTTTCGGCGCGGCCGAACTTCTGAAACAGCTTCGGGATCGCCTCTTCGGGTATGCCGATGCCGGTGTCGGCCACGCGGATCACTACCTCTTTGGGTCTGACCTCGGCCGAAACCGTGATCGAACCGTCCAAAGTATATTGGAAAGAGTTATTGATCAGATTGACGATCGCCTGCTCCAGATAGCGGTCATCCGAAAACACCGGCGGCAGCGGCGCGGCCGGCAGTTCGAACCGAAGAGCGACCTTCTTGACCTCGGCGGTGCGCGATTTGTCGTCTTTGATTTTTTTCATCATTTCGTTCAGATCGACCGACTTCAAATGCAGGGTGAATTTATCGGTATCCATCTCGGAAGCGCGCAGGATATCGTTGATGATCTCGCCCAGCTTGATCGATTTTTCCAGCGCGCCGGCGATGAACAGTTTTTTCTTCTCCTCGGGAATCGACCCCTCTTCCAGCATTGACAGCACGCCCTTGATCACCGACACCGGCGTGCGCAATTGATGCGAGGTAATGTCCAAAAATTCCGAGCGCATTTCCATCAGCTTTTTCAGATGTTCCGCTTTGGTCGAGAGCTCCCTGGTCTGTTCGTCGACTTTTTCCTGCAAGGTCTTGTTGAAATCATCGACCTCTTTGTAAAGCAAAGCGTTCTCAATCGCCACCGCCGCCTGCGAGGAAATGATCTCTAGAAAATCGAAGTCCTCCTTGGTGTAAGCGCCCTGATCCATCTTTTCTCCCAAAAAAATCACGCCGACCACGTGATGTCGCAGGATCAACGGCGCGATGATCTTGGCTTTGGCCAGATCCAGTTCCTCCACCAGCCGCTTGCGGCCTTCCCGTTCCAGTTCGTCGCGCGCCAGAATCTTCTTGCTCATCCTGATGGTGCGGCAAATGGCATTATCGCCGTGGATTATTTTGGAGCGCGGTTTCATGATCGAGACGCAGACCTCCCTGCCCTCCTTGCCTTCTTTTTTGAACAGATAAATATCAATTTCGTCGGTCGCCAGAATTTTCTTGAACTCGGCGGCGATGATCTTCAGCAATTCATCCAAATTAATCACGCCCGAAAGTTTCAGCCCCAGGTTCTTGATGATGCTCTGCGGGTGGTAGCCGTGGAAAAAAATCACGTCGCTCGATTTTTGCACTTTTTTGAAAAAGGGGATGAATAGGGCGGCGAAAATTACCGCAGCCAACGGCGCGAATAAAAGCGCCTCCAGCGCGAAGATGCTGCCGAACAGCAATTCCTCGAAAAACACCGTCACGTAGAAAAACGAATAGGCGAAGACCGAAATCAGCAGATAGACGAACAACTTACTGGCGATCGTCCTAATGTTCATGAAACGGAACTTGATGATCGAAATTCCGAAAAAAATCACGTAAAATGCCACGAAAAAATTGCCGAAGGGCGGCACCTTGATCCCGTACCAGAGGAAAAAATTGGTGGTGCCGCCGCCGATCGCGATCAGGGCGCCGACCAGCGCGTACAGAAGCTGCATCCGTTTGAGCCCGTGCGCCTTGCGATAATTGAAAAGCAGCAAAAGCGACCCGCCCAAAAACAGGCCGAGATAGTTAGTGACGAGAAAAGCCGAATAGACCGGACCGGCCATGGGCCAGAACGGGAAAAACGACTGCGGACGGAGAACGGCGATGAGTTTTTCGGAAAAAATGAACGACGAATAAACGAAAGTCAGGAGATAGCCGAAAAAAATGATCTTGTTGAATTTTTTCTGGATCAATTCCGTCACCCAATGGAAATAAAAAATCGGCATAAAGAACGAGCCGATGGTCAGAAACCGCACCCAAAACAGCGCCGCCCCATAGCCGGAATAAATGCGGAGCCACTGCCAATAGCCGAACGACCAGAAAGCGGTCGCGAAAGTGATCAAGAAAAAAACCTGATTCACCCGGCTGCGCCTGTCCTTATACAGAACCACCAGGCCGAAAACTATCGACAACAAGGCGTTGAAAAGCCCCGAAAATGAAAATAATTGCTGCATGCTATGCATACTGCTTGACCGCTTTTATGACGATCGCCTGCTTGGCCAGAGAAAGGCACATCTCGATCTCCGCGAAGCCGATACCGGAAAGAATTTCCGTAAGTTCAGTTGTCGTCAAAAAATTATAGATATTATTTTTGCCCTTTTTCTGAATTTCCAAGGTGTGTTTCAAGATGGCCGGACCATAATACAGGTTCACCAGTTCTTTCGGATTCAAGATGTCCCGCCAGGAAGCCAAAAACACCTTCCAAAAATTTACGCCCTTGATCGGCGACGACCAGACGAAGATACCGCCGGGCGCGAGTACCCGGTGCGTTTCCGCCAGCACGGCTTTTAGCGCCTCCCGGCCCTCCCGGCCCTCGTGATTTATCACATAAGGCAAGACCAGATTCGAAACGGCGCCGTCGAAATAACCGTTCCCATAAGGAAGACGGAATGACAGATCGTGCCGCTCCAAGATTATCTGATCGGGCTCGGGCGCGGGCGAGAGTTTGCTTATTTTCCGCCGGGCATGCTCAAGCATCTCTTCGCTGAAGTCCAGGGCGAACAGCTGCTCAAGACGGCCGCCCGAGACCCGCCAAAGCAGCTCGATTATCGCTCCCGACCCGCAACCGATGTCCAGCCAGCGGCCGCGGATGTCCGGACCGACGAATTTTTTACACTGCGAAATCAGCTCTTTATACGGACCGGCCTCCTCCAATTTCGGATAAACCTTTCCGTATTCTTTACCCCAGAAAATTTTTTCTTTAATCGGATTGGACATAGATAATATCCATATATTATAACATATTTTTTGGAAATAAAAAAACCGCGCCAGCGGCGGCGTGGGCGGCGGTTCGGAGCGGATAAACTATTTTTGATGCGAATTGTAAGTAAATTTGATATTCTGCACCCCGAGCCCGAACCGGCCGGTATTCAAACTCTCGCCCTGGATGAATTTTTCCGCCTCCGGGCGTCCGATCTTGCCGTCGAAATAATCGATCGCCGCTTCGAAATAAGCACTCGCCAGATTATCGGCGCGATCGAACAGATCGGTGATCAGGTCGCGTTTCTTCTCGCCGGTGATGATGTCGCGGTAATCGATCAGGTCGGGCACCACTCGCGGATCGGCCGTCAGATTGGCGTAAAACAGGCCCAGAAACAACTTGATCTTTTTCAATCCCAGCTTATAGAGGAAATAAAAAAGATAGTATACCAGACGGCTGTTCTCGAATTGGGAGGCCAGATTTTTTCTTCGCAAAAGGATCTCGGTCTCGCCGAGCGGTACGCCGAACCGTTCATGAAACAGCTTGGGGAAATCGAGAGTGCGGATATGGCGCAAATTTATCAAATGGTGGAAAAAGAAATCCTGATTGACTTTTTTATCCAGATAGGTTTCGAGATGCCGGTGCAGATACATCGCTTCGTTCGCCAGATCGAAATCATGGTCGAAATAATTTCCCGATAAATAATAAATCACCGGATGGAAGGTGATGTCCAGCGCGCAGTGGGTCAGATAACCGAGCGCGAACGCCAGATCCGCCCCGCTTTTGTTCGCTTTCGCCCGTTCAAGGAGTTCAAAAACAATGCCGTTGGTCGGCGAGCCGTCGCGGCCATGCAGGGTCTCCGATATCCGCCGCGTCTTTTCTTCGCCGCTGTAATAAAAAACATCCGGTGCGATCGCTCCCAAGTAGTACGGCTCCAGCTCTTTGTTGATGATATTCCGCCACTCCGGCTCTTCAGTGTCGCAGAGGAGCCGATGGGCGAAATAAAGATGGGTGTTTTCTTTAGGCACAACAACAGTTTTCAGTGATCAGTGATCAATGAATGATATTTAATCAAAAAATTCCCGTTATCCTATGCCAGAACGAGACGAACTTGTCGCCAAACTTGAGCACATCGCGGAAAGTGACCAGGACGATCAAGACCATCAGCAGCGCGAAACCGATATTATGGATGGCCGTCTCCACCTCGCGCTTGATCGCGCGGCCGCGGAATTTCTCGATCACCAGGAACAGTACCCGTCCGCCATCAAGCGCCGGAAACGGCAGGAAATTGATGATCGCCAGATTGAGCGATAAGAGCGCCGCGAATTGCAAGAGATAGATGAAGCCCATGCGCGCGGCCTGGCCGGTGAGCGAGGCGATGCCAACCGGACCCGCCACCTCGGTCGTGACGCCGCGTCCCATGACCAAACTCTTGAACAACTCATAAAAAGCGGAAATAATCAGGCCGATCAGCTGGAAGGTGGTTTTGGTTCCCTGCCAGACCGCCCGGTACCACGGATACCTTACGATTCCGGTCTCGACCAACGCCACCCCGATGCCGCCCTTGCCCGTCTCTTTCATCACTTCCGGCGTAATTTCGTAATCGACCGTCCTGCCTTCATGCCTGAATTGGTAGGCGAGCGGCTTGCCGGTGTTCCGGTCGACGAATTGCTGCAACTCCTGATAGGTCGGAAAATTCCGGCCGCCCACCGAAACGATCGTATCGCCCACGGCCACGCCGGCCTTGCTGGCCGGGGTGTTGTCCAATACATGGATCACCTGGATCTGGCGGTTTTCCACTTTCGCGCCGGCCGAGAGCGTGTCCAGATCCTGCGGCATGCCGATCATCAGCCCGAAAGAAATCAGAACAATCGCTAAAAGGACGTTCATACTGACGCCGGCCGAGAGCACTACCGCGCGTTTCCAAATCGAGCGGTTGGCGAAGCTGTCCGCGTCCTGTTCAAATTCCCCGTCCTCGCCCTTGATCTTGACGAAACCGCCCATCGGTATCCAATTGATGGAATAAACCGTAGTCGGACAATCCACTACCTCTTTGGCGCCCCAGACGGTCTTCCATTTTCCTTCGCCGTTCTTGTAAATTCCCCAGGCGCGCGGCGGAAAACCGAAACCGAACTCCTCGGCTTTGATGCCGAAACGGCGCGCGGTCCAGAAATGACCGAGCTCGTGGACGAAGACCAGGAGGGAGAGGACGAGTATAAAAGTAATAATAGTTAAAAACATGAAAATTTAATTAATAGTAGTTAATTTTGAATTTCTAATTTTGAATTTTGAATCAATTTTTAATTTCTTAATTAACAAATTAATTCATTAAGTCATTCAATCAAAATTCATCATTCAAAATTCTAAATTGAGTTTATACTGTCATTATCTCCTGCTCTTTCCTGTCTCTCAAGCCCCTGATCTCATCGTTCCTTTTATTAACTTCCTCGTCCAGTTCCTTGATGAACCGGAACTTGTCGTCCTCGTTGATCGTCTTGCTCTCCTCCGCCTCCTCGATGCTTTTTTTTATTTCGTCCCGCGTCTGGCGGATGGCGATGCGCGTCTCTTCCATCTTTTCATTGAGCTTCTTGACCAGGTCCTTGCGGTTCTCTTCGGTCATCGGCGGCACGGTAAGCCGCAGCTGCCCGCCTTCATTCACCACGCCGAAACCCAGGTCCGCTTCCACTACCGCCTTTTCGATCTCTTTGAGGTTGCTCTTGTCCCAGGGTGCGATCACGATGCTCCTGCCGTCGGCCACGGTGATGCTGGCCAGGCCGTTCAAAGGCGTCTTTACGCCGTAGGCCTCGGCCGCGATGCCGTCCAATACCATCGGATTCGCCCGTCCGGTCCTCAGGGTCGC
>JAJYMT010000037.1 GCA_021786695.1 bacterium | reverse complement strand
AGAAGTTCTATTTCCGTAGTAAATTACTTATCAGATATTATAATAAAAGCGATTTTTTGTCAATTTTTTTCAAGCCGGCTCCGCACGAATCGCCAAACCCGATCAAAGACCTCTTCTTTGCTGATGCCGGTCGTGTCCAGCACGAAATCATAATTTTTATGGTCATAAACATCGAAGCCATAGTATTTCTTATAGCGCAGGCGATCGCTCGTTTCCCGCTCCAGGACATTTTCCAGCACCTGCTCGAAAGTGTCCGTCTTTGACGCCTCATTCCGCTCCTTGGACTTAAGCAGGTCGTTATAAATCCTTTGCGCGCCCGCTCGTTTGTTGACGTCCAGATAGATTTTCAGGGAATGAGGTATGAAGTACCAGGAAGTGCGGCCCTCGATCACGAAGTTATCTTCTTTTAATCCCAGCGTTTTTTGATATTCATCGACCTCCAGGTCGGTTGAGGGATCGGTCTCGCCAAGTTTGTTGTACTCCGCTAGCGTCAGGCCCCGCTCGAGCGCTTTTTGGCGTCGGATGCCGCCGATATAATAACGCGGCCAGCCGAGTTCGGCCGCAAGCATCTTGGCGATGGTCGATTTGCCCGAACCCATATAGCCGCCGATAGAAATGATCATTTGAGTTTGTTGAAGAGTGAATTAAATCCTTCCGGCAGCGCGAGCCGATATTGTTTTTTTTCGCCACCGAGGTCGGTGAATCCGAGTTCGTTCGCCACCAGATAGACGCGCGCGGTGCCGAGTTTTTTGTTCATTTCCTTGGCCGCGCGGGTGCCGTAAAGATTATCTCCCACCAGCGGATGGCCGAAAGCGGCCAGATGGGCGCGGATCTGATGGGTGCGGCCGGTCTTGATCGCGACCTTGACCAGCGTAAAATGCAGCCAGCGCCCGATGACCGAAAATTCACTTTCGGCGCGTCGGCCATCCGAGCCGATCGGTTTTGCCGCCATCTTGTGCCCGGCCGCCGCGCGTTCGATCGGAAAATCGATCGCGCCGCGATCGGCTCTGATCCGGCCGTGCGCCAGGGCGGTATAGCTTTTTCTGACGGCGCGTTTCTGGAACTGCTCTTTGGCGAATTCGAAAAAATTTTGATTCTTGGCGACCAGCACCAGGCCGCTGACCTCCTTGTCGATGCGATGGACGATGCCGGGGCGGAAGGGATCGTCTCCGACTTTGGTGAGGCAAGGCCAGCGCGCGGCCAGCAGGTCGGCCAGATTGTCTCCGCGCAGTTCGGGCGTGCCATGCATCAAGAGGCCGGCCGGTTTGTTGATGACCAAATAATTTTCCGTTTCGTCGATGATTTCAAAATCTGGCAGGGCCGAATTTATTTCGGCTTTTTTGTTTTCGCCGGAAGTTTCTTTAATTTCAAAAGTATCATTCTCTTTGATCAGATAATGCGCGCTCACCGCCCGGCCGTTGATCAGCACGACTCCGGCTTTGATCATTTTTTGGATTTTGCTCCTGGTTTTTCCGAGTTGAGCGGTCAAGTATTTATCCAGCCGGACGCCCGCCTGGTCGGCGGAAATATTTGTTTTCATTTTGATTGGCTAATTAGTTTACTGCTTGGATTAAGCATTGACGAGGAAAATGTTATAGTATTTCTTTGAATGCGGCAACCGTCTTTTCGAGCTGGAAGTTTTTTTCCACCCGCTCCCGCGCCGCCTGGCCCAGTTTTTGCGCCAGCCGCCGGTCCTGTTTCAGGCGGATAATTTGGCCGGCAAGCGCTTCACTGCCGCCAGTTTCGGTTATCAGGCCGGACCGATCATTTTCAATCAGATCCTCAAAACCGAGATAGCCGGGAGCGATGACCGGCAACTCCGCTTCCATCGCTCTTAGAGTCAAAAGATAGTCGTTCAGGGTCGGCCGGCTTTGAACCGCGAGAAACGCATCAAAGCTGTCGAGCCATTTGCGCAATTGCGGCTGTTCGCCGACCAGCCACAAACAGGCATCGAGGCCGAGTTTTTTGGCAAGCCACAACAACTTCTTTTTTTCCTCTCCGTCTCCCACCACGATCAGCTGGAGGTTGGGGATGACTTGCCGCGCCAGACGGATCGCCTGGAAAATTAATTCCAGGTCCCCCAGGCGCTTTTCATCCAAGTCGCAGATAAAGCCGAGATTGAAGAATTTTTTCGTCTGCGATTCGGCCTGGGCGATCTTGTAAAAAATATTCTCTTGATATTTTTGTCCGTGCAGCCGGATGGCGGGCGTCATCAATTTTAATCGTTCGGCCGGCAAACCGGCGTTCTGCCGTTCGATCAAGTCCTTGGAGGTAAAGACCAGCACCGATGTTTGTTCGGCCGCCTTCAGCCATTTTTTTCTTCCGCGCGCGTCGGCCGGCAGCTTTTCTTCCGGCGGCACGAGCCAGATTTTTTTTATTTTCAAAATCCGCGCCGCGCCGCCGGTCATTTTTTCCGCCGCCTCATCGCAACAGATCAGAGTATCGAATTTACCGCGATATTTGTAACCGGCAAGGAGCGCGAACCAAAAAAATTTAGCGGCCGGCAGAAAAATTATCCGCCAGGGATATTTATCTTTCAAGCCGAAACGGACGAATTTGAATTCGTGTCCGAGCGGCTCCAATTCTTTGAATGTTTCAGCGAAGAGCGGCAGGCGGCATGGGTCGAAACCGGCCACCAATATTTTTTTTGTTTTTTCCATCAGCCCTTTGAAAATATTTCTAATAGTTGCTCTTTGGTGATCGCCTTGAACCAGATCAGGCAGGAGAAGTAAAGAAGTACGGCCAGGCCGATCAAAAGCGTCAGGTTTATCCCTCGTGCGAGCCAAAGCAGCGCGGCCATGAAAAAAGAAGCAATGGCCGCCCTGAAGGCGACCGTCAGCCGCGGCCGGAAGGCGGTTGAGCGCCAAACCAGGAAAAACGAAGCGCAGGCGATCGCCAGCTCGCTGTAAACGGTCACCCAGGCGGCGCCGAAATAGGAAAAACGCGGAATGAAGATGAAATAGCCGGCAAGCGCCGTCAGGGCGACGAATAAATAGGCGGCGATGATTTTTTTCTGCCGGTCGATCGCGATTACCGCATGCGAGAAGACCGTGCCGATGAAGATGATGCCGGCGGCCAGGATCAGGACCCTAAGCACCGCGCCGGAAATCGCGAATTCGCGTCCGGCCACCAGCGTCATGATACGCGTGGAAATGAATTGCGCGCCGACAACCAGCGGCAGGGCGAGCAGGGCCATCAGATCGAAGGATTTTTGCAGGACCTGGTTGAAATTTTCCCGGTTGGCCCGCCAGCCGGCGGTCATAATCGGCAAGACGATACCGGCGAAGATGAAGGGCAGGGTGATCAGCACGTCGATCACTTTGTAGGCCGCGCCGTAGATGCCGACCTGTGATTGGCTTTTGGTCAGCGACAGGATTACCGTATCGGCGCGCAGATAGATCAGATTCAAAAAAATCGTCAGTCCGATCGGCCAGGTTTTCTTTACGATTTCCCGCCAGAATTGCCAGTCATAATTTATGCTAATTTTAGCATATTTTTTACTAAAAACAAACAAAATCAGAAAATTAACCGCGCTCGAAATCACCAAGGCGTAAAGCATGCCGTAAAGTCCGAAACCGAGCCGGGCGCTCATAAGCACGCCCACCGCTAGGATTAAGCGGCCGGCGATTTCCGCCAAAGAAACATAGCTCATTGACAGGTTTTTTTGGAACAGGCCGACCAGGACTTGGTTCAGGGCCGGAAACAGAAAGGACAAGGTAGCAAGCACTACGCCGGTTTTGACTACGGACGGATACGGAAACAGCCAGATAAAGAGTGGCGCCAGCCCCAGAAAAAAAACGGCCGAGACGAGCCGCAGGGTGAATAAATTAGAGAGGATTTTGTCCTGGTCGGCATTTTCAACGCTGATCATCTGCACCGTCACCAAAGTCAGCCCCAGGTCGGCGACCACCGCGAAAAAAGAGATGAAGGTGATGATGGTAGTGTATTCGCCAAAACCCTCCTGCCCCAGATGCCGCGCCATGATCGCCACCGCGAATAGGCCCAGCAGGGTGGAAATGATTTTGCTGGCGATTTGCACTATCGTATTCAGGGCAATTTTTTTGGATAGATTCATATTATCATTGTAGCATTTTTTGTCGATTTTGCTTATAATTGAATTAGCGGAGGGTGGTTTTTGACTAACGCTCCGGCTTATTTAAGTATATGATAAAGTCAATTTTATGAAGCGAAAAAAATTAATTTCAGCCAGGATGATCGTTGCCGTTCTCGCCCTGGTTCTCGTCTGGCAGTTTGCTTTCCCGACCGGAATACTACCGGCCAGGGCGGCATTACTCGATGATCAGGAAGGGATCAAGCCGGGAGGCGAGATCGGCACCGTCTTCGGCACCGCCGGCGAACCGACCAGCATCCAGGCGGTGGTCGCCAACGTGATCAGGGTTTTTTTGGGCCTCCTGGGGATCATTTTCGTCGTGCTGATCGTTCTGGCCGGCTATAAGTGGATGACGGCGATGGGCGATTCGGGCAAGGTGGATGAGGCCAGGGAGCAGTTGAGCACGGCGGTCATCGGCCTGGCGATCATCTTGGCCGCCTACGGCATCACGATTTTCGTAATGAGCCGGGCGCTGAAAGCCACCAACACTCCGACCACGGTGCCGGAATTGCAGACCTCGGTTTTTTAATCCAAAGGATGTTTACATTTTTAAAACGCCTAAAATATTTCCTGCTGTTTTTTCTGCCGCTGTTGATTTTGATCTTGATCCTGGCGCTTGGTTCGCCGACTAAACCGGGCGATACCCGCTACGGCGTCACTTTTTCCGCCAAGCACGCGCGGTCGCTCGGGCTCGACTGGAAAAAGTCATACTTGGCGATGTTAGACGAACTCAATGTCCGCCGTTTGCGGCTGGTGGCTTATTGGGACGAGGCGGAAGCAACGCCCGGCGTATTCAACTGGACCGACCTGGACTGGCAGGTGAACGAGGCGGCCAAGCGCGGCGGCACCGTTATCCTGGCCGTGGGCGGACGATTGCCGCGCTGGCCCGAGTGCCATTTTCCCGGCTGGTCCGTAAAATTAACAAAAGATGAAAGAGAAGCCAAGATTCTTGAATATATTAAAAAAACGGTCGAGCGCTACCGGGTGAATGACGCGGTAATCGCCTGGCAGGTGGAAAACGAGGCGTTCCTGTCCGGCTTCGGCGAGTGTCCGAAATTCGATCCGGATTTTCTGGACAAAGAGATCGCGCTGGTGAAGACGCTGGACGCCCGCCCGCTGGTCATCACCGATTCGGGGGAACTCTCGATCTGGATTCCGGCGGCGCGGCGTGCCAACATCTTCGGCACCACCATGTATCGCGACACCTATTCCCGCTGGTTCAAGCAGTATATCCACTATCCGATTACCCCCGGCTTTTTTAATTTCAAGCGCCGCATCACCGGCTGGTTCGCCCACCCGCAGGACTGGATCGTGATCGAATTGGCGGCCGAACCCTGGGGGCCGGTTTCTTACAAAGAGATGACGCAAGAGGAAAAAGACCGGACGATGAGCTTGGCAAAATTCAAAGATATGGTGGAGTTCTCGCGCCTGGCCGGCTTCAAGACCTTTTATCTTTGGGGCGCGGAATGGTGGTATTGGGAGCGGGAGGTGAAGAAACAGCCGGCGTACTGGGACTACGCGAAAACGCTTTTTAGTAGATAGATTTACGATTTAGGATTTAAGATTTAAGAAGAAGCGACCCTTAAATCATAAGTATTAATTCTTAAATCTCATGGTAAGTTGATAAAACATCGAATAAATAAAATATATGGCTAATAAGGAAAAAAATTTTTCCATAGGAGTGGATGTCGGTGGCACCAAGATGGCTGGCGTGCTGTTTGACGGCGTGCACGTGATCGCTGACTATACTTTAGCCACGCCCAAGGACGATCTGGCGAGTTTCCTGAATATCCTGTCCGCCTTGGTCGGTCCATTGCGCGAACGCGCGAAAAAAGAAAAAGCCAAGATTGCGAGCATCGGCATCGGTCTTCCCGGCGAGATCGATAATCGCGACCAAAAAATATACAACGCGCCCAATTTGCCGTATCTCAACGGCCAGAAAATAGCGGAGCAGATCAAAGAGAAGATGGGAGACGATTCGGCCGTTTACTTGTCCAACGACGCCAAATGCTTCGTGCGGGCGGAGGCGCTCGCGGGCGCCGGCAAACGATACGGCAGCGTCTTCGGCGTGACCATCGGCACCGGCATCGGCAGCGGCTGGTGGACCGGTGGAAAAGCGTTCGAAGGCAGCCACAGTTCGGCGATGGAGTTGGGCCTGATGGTCGTTGATTTCAAGGAAAAACTGGGATTGGAGCAGGCATACCATAAATTGACCCAGAGCAATCCGGCGAATCTGGCGGAAAAGGCCTATCGCGGCGATCCGCTGGCCGAGCAGGCCTACGCGGAAGTCGGGGAGTATCTCGGGATCGCTCTGGCGAATGTCGTGAATCTGCTCGATCCGGAAATCATCGTGGTCGGCGGCGGGGTAGTTGATTCGAGCGACCTGTTTCTGCCGAAAGTGAAAAAAGCGATGAGGCATTTCATTGTTGATCCGCAGGCCAGGGAGGTGAAGTTGGTCAAAGCCAAACTCGGGCCGCTCGCCGGCGCCATCGGCGCGGCATTGTTGGTCGGATAGTAAATCGAAATATATAGAATAACAAAACAACTCCATGGCTGGAGTTGTTTTGTTATTTTGAATCAATATTATTAATTCGTTGTGGCAGAATTAGTGTTCGGAGACACTCCCGATCCGGTTTGCCCGCTGGTCGTTACGCCCCGGATAACAAATTTTACAATCGCGTAAGAAGAGAAAATTATTACCAGGCCGATGGCCGCCCAGACCATGATATTTTTTCCCTTGGTCACCTTCTCCGCGCTGCCGGCGCTGGTCATCCAGGTAAAGCCACCGAAGATGAACATTAGGAGGGCAAGCGAGCCGACGATTCCCAGGGCGGCGGCGATTACGCGGCCGATCAGGGCCTGGGGGGAGTCAATGCAAAGGGGGTCGGTTAAACTCGAACTATCGCCTTTTCCCTGACAATCAGCTAAAGCTATATTTACTATGCCAAAAAATAAGACGAAAACCAGCAAGAATAATATTTTTTTATGCATATCTGTATTTGTTTGTTATAAATATATTTTAGCAAAAAAATTAAAAAAAGGGTAGCTTTCGCTACCCTATTCACCCTTACTCCGTAATTTTCAAAAGCAGAACAACCGGCGAATCGCCTGCACGAACCTGGAGAGTGCCCTTAACATGTGCGGTGTAGGAAGGACCAGCGCTAGAAGGGCCAAATTTCATTCTCCCCGTGCCATCATCGACGCGATCAAAAAAAACTCCACTTGCAGCATAGTAACGTAGCTTGGCGCCGCTATCTACCACGGCAACGTTTTTTGTTTCCTTCGGCCCCAGTTCGATTTTATACCCTTTGCCCGGCGGGGAGTCAAGGATGGCCTGGAGGATCTCCTCATGATAGCGGTTGCCGCAGTAGCGGCCAGCTTTTTCGATCAGCTCGGTCTTGCCGGCCGCCGCCCGCTCCTTGCCGATCTCGAAGTAGATGTCGCATAGTTGCCGGTTGGCCTCATCGGCGGACATCCTTTGCGCGGCCGCGAAAAAGTTCTCCGCCTTGCTGTCGTCCCCGGCCGCGAGCAGCCGTTTGCCTCGGCCCAGGAAGGCCGCGAGCGCCGGCGCCCGATGCGCCTCGTTGTAGCCGATGGCGCGAGAAAATGAGTCCTTGGCGGTGGCCAGGTCATTGCGCAGAAGCGCGTTTTCGCCGCTCTGGCGGTAGGCCGCGCCCACGATTTCCTGCAGGCCCGGGTCATAGCGCAGGGCATTGCCCATCAGCTCGTGGGCGGCGTAGGATTTGTTTCGATCCAGCTCGATCGCTCCGGCCAGCACGTACTCCTTGCCCACTTGCAGACCCAGTTTGCGGGCAAGCAGGACGGCCCGCTCGAAGGAGGCGTCCGCGTCGTTTAAGCGGCCGGTCCTCAGGTAGCAGATCGCCAGGTTGTAATGCGCCATGGCGTTCTTCGGGCTTTTGTTGATCTGCTGATTCAGGAGCGCGATCGCCTGCGGATACATCCGCGCCTCCATGAATTCCTGCGCGGTCGGTGCATTGCCGCCGGCAAAAGCGGCTGAAAAGCCGATTGCGAGCGCGAGCGCGATGATCAGCGCCGTACCCATCACCTTCCTGCCGTGTTCCTGCCAGAATTTTTTCATCGCCATCCTCCCTCTGTCAGAGTGTTATATTCTGGTCCGATCCGGTTGGTATATTCATTATTTGAAAGAGCGGTTTTCAGCTCCCTTTGGCTGTTAACTACCTATTTTTTATCTCATTTGTTATTAAAAGTCAACATAAAGAAAAAAGGGGCGATCCTTGCGGACGCCCCTTTGGTATCACCTCCTCGGTGAATTTATGTGAAGTTTTCGACCCGCAATTTGAACTTTGCGGGTCCGTTGACGGCGCGGATGTAGGCAGAACCATCGCGGTTGACGGTCCAGGAATTGACCCTGACCTTGTCTGCCTGGGTCCAGTCCGGCAGGCCGGACATGACCATGAGCTCAAGGTCTCCCTCCCGCTCCTCAAAGAGCATTTGGGTGCCGGCTTTTACGCCGGAGATGCGGAATTTTTCCCCATCCTTCAGGGTAAACTCCGCTTCCAGCGGCCGGCCATTGAACGAGATGGTTTTGCCGATGCTGGTCGGGTCTGCCTCCCGACACAGCGGGTTCGGCAGCCGCACTTCCGACACCCTGGCAGGCGGCGGAGCGTAGGTCGCGGGCGGCAGCGGAGGAACAGCCGCCGGTTTGCTTGTAAGAGGCGATGTTGCCGCCGTCTGCGAGCCGAGAATTTTCATGGCTCTTTTCAGTACGGTGTCTTCGTCTCTCTTCACCCGCAACTGGTTCAGGCGGGCCGTGTCCTGCGGGGTGGACTGGCCAAGTCGCCGCCGTTCCATTATCCCGCGGATTTCTTTCGCGTCTGCGGCGTCGCGCGCCTCGTTTTCCTGGTCGGCCGCAGCTGCGAGGGCCTGGTCACGTTCCGCGAACCGGAACGAAGCAAAGGGATCTGATCCGACTGCCTGCTCCCAGCGATGCGCCGGGACGAAGGAAGAGAAGCAGACAACCAGGTACACTAGTCCGCACCCGTATACGACATATTTGCCGATGCGAGTGACGAACCCCCACTTGAGGTCGGCCCAGAGCAGGAGCGTCAACGTGGAGAATATCCCCAGGATCGCTCCGGGGTTGTTGGTGATAGAAACCACCGCCAGCGACCAGAGCAGGATCGTCAGGTAAAGCGCGGCAGTGAGCACTACCCGGTTCCAATACAACTCCAGGGTAGTAATTGCGCCGTTGACGAGCGCCTCTTCCGGCTTCGCCGCTTTGCGGGCGAGGGCGCCGGTCAGTGAAAGGCCGGCAACCAAATTCGGCCGCGAAGCGAAATACATCAACGCGAAGTTGCAGGCGATGTTCAGGATGTGGTTCGCCCACTTGAGCTCCGCCAGGTTGAGACCGCCGGCCAAGAGCACCAGCGGCAGAACGATGTAGCCGGCCAGCTTGAATGCCCGGCCGTGGTAGAGCTGAACGTCCCGCCAAAGAGTCGGCGGGACATCCCCGAAGATCAGGGAAAGGAGTTTGCCTGTGTTTCTGAAAATCGATTTTTTCTTGGCCATTTTCGGCCTCCTTTTACCAGAGTAGGTTCCGCACTCGGCCGATACGGGTGTTCGCCCGGCGGTCGCGAATGCGGTGGTACCGCTTGCGGTCGTTGATGAAGGCGCGGACCGGACGATCTGCGCGGCCGGCCAGTTTGTCCAGCGGTTCGATTACCGGTTCCACGACGTGTTTCCGTGCCGACTTCCACAACGTGCCGAGTTCCTTTTTGGCTTCTCGGATACGTTCTTCGAACGGAACCTCGGTTTCCTTCGGCCCCCTCTTGACGAAGGCCTTCAGGAAATCGGTCCGATCGGCTTTGTTCATGTCCAGGAAGAGGAGCATGTTGTCCGCGTCAAGCGACGCGAGCAGGGCGTTGATCTGCCGGACCTCGTCGTCCGTTTTGCCCTTGAAGGTCTCGGCTAACGCCTGCGCGAACTTCTTGCACTTGCTTTTGAGACGGGGATGGAGCAGCAGCGAAGCGATCGAATACTCGGCCGTTTTCGCCGCTCCTTTCGTGACCGGTTCGGTCGGCGCGGTCGGCTCGCCCTTGCCATCCAGCTCGTTGATGCGCCGCCGAAGCTCCGAGGTCATCTCGGTCATTACGTCGGTGAACTTATCGCCCCAGCTGAAATTTTTCTTGGCCCAGGTGTTCAAACCCATAGAAAGGAAGGGGAGCCATTTGTTTGCTCCAGCCGCCTTTAAGGCCTTGATGACTTCAGCGGGGAGTTTGTCCACGATCGGCCGTATATACTCATCTACGGCCTGGTCGAATATCGAATCGAAGATTTCCGCCCCGAGCCCGCGGCCGGAGGCGGATTTCGTTTCACCTTTCCCTTTGACTTCCTTGGGGTTCGCCATGGCCTACCGCCTCCTCTGCCAATTCGGCCGGTTGGGGCCGAAATTTTTCTGTATTGAGCTTCCCGTCTGTTGTGTCTGTTGCGGCGGAGATGGAGCCGACGGTGAAGGCGGAAATATTTTGCCCTTGCCGTCGCATTCGCCGCACTTCACCAGCGCGAGCGGATCGGTTGACCCCGCCTTTTTTCGACAGGGCGCGCAGGAGCGGTTGATGCCGATGATTTTGTCCGTCGAGCACTTGCCGCTTCCCCCGCAATGCTGGCAGTTTGTTGCCTGGTTCACGCCCTTGATGATTCCGCGCCGAAGAAGTTCCTCGGCCAGCGCTTTGTTGGCGCCATCGGAAGCCAGTCCGTACCGGTCCCATTCGTCGAGTGAAAATTGAGTCAAGGTGCCGAGCCGCGGCGATGGACGGGTCTTGATCTGGCCCGCGACCGCGAGTCGAAATCTTACCGATGAGTCCAGGGCAACTCCCTGGATGAGTTCCACGGCGACCTGATGATCGCCGCGGTTGTCTGTATTGCCCCGGCCAAACTCCTGGCCGGTACGTTCTTCGGAAAGCACCCATTCCTCGTTCTGGAACGTCCGTCCGTTGTCGTCGTACATCTTGAGCAGAAGCAAGACCACGAACTTCACCCGATCGTAAGCCAGAAAGCTTAAATCCAGTCGCGCCATGATTGGCCTCCTTCCCCATGTAGGGTTTTTTATTTGTTTTTGACGTTGATTGTCAAAGTTCCCCAATATATAGACAAGGAGGCGCATATTATGCGCATCTTGAATACAAAATGTTAATATGTAATCATAACATAAAAGCAAAAAATCGTCAATGGTAATTGACGATTTTTGTGCTAATTTTGGTGATATAATAATTTAAGCTAATTTTCGCCTTATTTCTTTCTGATTTTACTGTGTTTTTTCCGCCATTTCTCGATTTCCGCATGGTTGCCGGAGAGTAATACTTTAGGAACTTTCAACTTTTGACTTTTAACTTTGAAGATCTCCGGGCGGGTGTAATGCGGATATTCAAGCACTCCGGGTAGGGAATGGGACTCGCTCACCGCGCTTTCGGCGTTGCCGAGAACGCCCGGCAGCAGGCGGGTGATCGAGTCGACGATCACCATCGCGCCCAGTTCGCCGCCGGTCATAACATAGTCGCCGATGGAGATCTCCTCGTCAACCAATTTTTTCACCCGTTCATCCACGCCCTCATACCGTCCGCAGATCAAGATGACCTCATCTAATTTAGAATATTTTTTCGCTATTTGTTGATTCCATTTTTTCCCCTTAGCCGAAAGAAGGATGATTTTGTTTTGTTTGGGCTTTGTAATTTGTGTTCCTGCCACGCCGGCAGGCGGGTTGTGTTTTGTTTGGGCTTTGTAATTTGTGTTTTGTGTTTTTAAAGCCATAATGGCTTTAAAAATTGGTTCAATCTTCATCACCATTCCCGCGCCGCCGCCATAGGGCGTATCGTCGACTGTCTTGTGCTTGTCGGCCGCGAAGTCGCGCAGGTTGATGACGTTAAAATCAACCAGGCCCTTCTTTTGCGCGCGTTTAAGAATTGATTCGTTGAAATACGAGTCGAAGATGGCGGGAAAGATGGTGATGATGTTAAACTTCATGCCTTTTGGATAATAATTCTTGGGCTTTCGTTAAGAATGCCAGATCTCTTTGCTGGATGAACCAACCTTCGTAATTATCAGTCCGGTCCTTCTTGATCCTCATAATCGCCTCATCGAGTGTGAGCCAAAGCAGTTGGAAACCCTCCTCTATCTCATCTTCGGTGAACTCCGGTTCGCCCTTAGTGATTACTTCACCAAAGTAGCAATAGGATGTCTGCCTGAGGTTCCACTTCGAACGGTATTCGAGAATCGAGCCGACCTCTCCGGTTATCTCGATTTCGCAGCCCGCCTCTTCTTTTACCTCCCTTGCCAACGCCTGCAGCAGATTTTCGCCTTCATCCACCCCGCCGCCAGGCAGCTTATGGAAATTGTGCTTGGAAACGAATAGCGTCGGCACCAGCCCGCTTTTGTCGAACAGGACGGCGCGGGAAGCTTGCCTGATTTTTAGCCCTGATAGGTCAGCAGGCCATTCACTGTCTTTGATTTCTTTCAGGAATTCCATGTTTTTTTCACTCTAGATCATATCATCATATTAGCAGACCGGATGGCTGAAAACAAAAAACCACAGCAAATTAATGTGTGGTTTTTTTGTTTATATGATTCTAAAATCGTTAGATTTTCAAATCGTCGACCGAGGAAGTGTCGATATCGACCTCGCTCCGATCGGCTTCGCCCCGCTCTTCGCGGTTCCGTCTCGGCGGTCTCTGCGAGCCCTCCGGTTCGTAAATTTTCAAATTCACGCGAGCGTTGTTCTTGGCGCCGACGACGCGCAGTAAGGTGCGGATCGCTTGCGCGGTCTGGCCGCGGCGGCCGATCACATAACCCATGTCTTCCGGATTGATCTTCAGGGTCAAGAGTACGCCCATTTCATCAATGGTACGGTCGATCACCACATCGTTCGGATTGGCAACGATCGACTTGACCAGGAATTCCAGGAAGTCCCTGTCTCTGGTGTCTGCTGACATACTTTTTCAATATTACCTTCCCTTAGGCGGGAAATTTAACGATAATCTTTATTATAACACAAATACGTATTTTGTCAACCCCTACTTTTTCTCCTCTTTTTTCTTGCCCGGCTTAGAGGCCATAACCTTTTTGCCGTCGATTATTTTTTTGTCCAAAAGCAGGTTGTTGACGGTCGGGGACATCTGCGAACCCTTGGAAAGCCAATACTTGACGCGGTCGGCTTTTACCTGAAGGTCTTTTGAGTGCGGGTTGTAGGAGCCGAGAATCTCCAGGGCGCGGCCGTACGGATCGCGTGCCTTTTCCGAAATTACGAGCCGGTACATCGGCAGGTTTTTCTTACCGACGCGGGATAATCTGATCATTAGCATAGTAGCTTGAATTTAATTTCTTTATTATTTGTAGATATTAACTTAGATTTTTATTTGTGTCAATTCATCTTTTTCGCTGAATCGGCGGCTAAATATTCATTTATTTTCGTTAGGTATTCCTTGTCTTTCTGCCGGTCGTATTGTCTGATCATCCTTT
>JAJYMT010000053.1 GCA_021786695.1 bacterium | reverse complement strand
TTCCTTCCCGCCCCGCCCGAGCGGAAAAGTTTTCTGTTCTGCCGCGCGAAGCGCGGCAATCAAAATTCGCAATCCGGATTTTCGTCAAAAAAAGTTCGGATTTTGTCCAAAAGGTACCGCCTTATTGCGGGGTCGCGGAAACATGAGTATGATTTTTTGACAAAATCAACCTATTTGTTTTATAATCTCAAGTATGGAGGAAAGTGTCATCAAAACCGATTTTGACCAGGAGGTGATCGCCTGGGAAGTGCCGGAATACGAGACGCACGAGCGGTCGAGGAATTGGTATGTCGGCGCGATCGCGGTCGCCGCGTTGCTGCTCGTTTTCGCCGCCCTAACCAAGAATTTTTTGTTCGCCGGGATAATAATCATCGCCGCCCTGGTGATTATTCTGACCGACGGCAAAGAGCCGGCGAAAGTGCGGGTCTCCTTGACGGATGAGGGCGTCGAGGTCGGACGGAAATTTTTCGACTACGATGAGATCAAGGATTTTTCAATCGTTTACAAGCCGAAGCAAGGAGTGAAGAACCTGTATTTCGAATTCAAGACCGTGGTCAAACCGCGGCTTTCGATCCCCTTGTTCGACCGCGATCCGCTGGTGATCCGGGAGAAGCTGCTTAAATATCTGCAGGAAGATCTGGAACGCACCGATCAGCCGCTTTCCGAGGGCCTGGCAAAATTATTCAAGATATAGTATAGTAATTCGGCTAGCGTCAGGATGAGAAGAAATACCATCTGGATATTTCTCTTTTTATTTAAAGCGACTGAAGCCGACGTATTTCCGCTCCCATAGTTTAATGGATAAAACGCGAGCTTCCGGAGCTTGTGATAGGGGTTCGATTCCCTTTGGGAGCACTCGATAAAAAATACGCACCTGTCGTTCAACGGATAGGACGCCCCGCAATTCAATAAAAAAATAAATTTTGCTCTCGTCGTTCAACGGATAGGACGCAAGATTGCGGATCTTGTAATACAGGTTCGATTCCTGTCGAGAGCACACATAGAGCAAAATTTGATTAAGGTATGCGGGGTAATTGAGGTTCGATTCCTCACAGGTGCACAAATTTAAAGACACTCCAGGGGAGCGTCTTTAAATTTGAGTGCTTGTGAGCATGAGACCGAAAACATTCGGGGTGGGGCTTCCGCCCCTTCGATTCCTGTCGAGAGCACCAGAAAATTAAGCCGATCTTTATCAAATCCCGGAAGGAGGATGAGGCATGGAAAGATGGCGGAAGCAGCACTATTTGGATCAGTTTAATGCCGGCATAGCCATTGCTACCATCGTTTTCATGGTTATTGCGTTTTTTTGGCCGCCAATAACCAAGGCAGAAACTCCCTCGGCGCTTTGGTACATTTGCATTGCCTGTTCATTGATCGCCGCCGCGGGTTGGTTTTTGAAATACAAAACCGATGAGTGGCGTAACGGCTCCATCGTGATTGCGGCTTTTGCGTGGGTTTGCGTTGCCCTGCTCAATTTTGCCAGCATGCCTGCGAACCTGGCAAAGATTAAGGCCTTCCTAAAATCGGCGTTATAACAACGATTCGATATCTCGTCCTGGTGGAACAATCGCCAGGACTTTTTTGTTGAAAAACAGAACTCGTTTTGTTATGCTTTACTCATGCTAACCTTGGAATCAAAAATTGAAACGCTCACCCGGGTAGGCGCGAGCAGCGCCAAAAAACTCAATCGGCTCGGAATCAAGACCGCCGGCGATCTGCTTTATGCTTTTCCTTTCCGCTACGACGATTTTACCAAGTTGACGCCGATCGCCCAAATCAGGGCGGGCGAGCCGGCGCACACGGTAGGCCGGATAGAGCTGATCCAGAACAAGCGCAGCCACCGGCGGCGGATGTATGTCACCGAGGCCCTGCTTACGGATGGCGGCGAGACGGTCAAAGTGATCTGGTTCAACCAGCCGTTCATCGCCAAGAATCTGAAAGTCGGCGACCGGGTCTCGATCGCCGGCAAGGTGGAAGAGGATTTTGCCGGCCCGTTTTTTTCTTCGCCGAACTACGAACGGCTGTCGGGCGGCCAGCCGATCCACACGCAAGGATTCGTGCCGAACTACCATCTGACCGAAGGGTTGACGCAGAAGCAGTTCCGTTTTCTGATCAAGCAGGCGATCGGGTTGGCGCCGGCGCTCCGGGACATCTTGCCCGAGCCGATCAGAAAAAAATATCGCCTAGACGGCATCAGCCGGGCGATCGAGAAAATCCATTTTCCAAAAAACAGGAAAGAGGCGGAGGAGGCCAGGCGCCGCATCGCCTTTGACGAATTGCTGATCCTGCAGCTCGGCTCGCAGCTGGTGCGCCAAGAGCTCGAAGCGGCCAAGGCGCTGAAAATTTCCTTCAACGAAGCGTCCACCAAGTCGCTGGTCGAGTCCTTGCCCTTCAAACTGACCGACGACCAGCGCAAAGCCGCCTGGCAGATATTGAAAGATATGGAGCAGGGCAGGCCGATGTCGCGCCTCTTGGAAGGAGATGTCGGCAGCGGTAAGACCCTGGTGGCGGCGCTGGCCATGTACAATACGGCCCTGAACGGCCATCAGGCGGTGCTCTTGGCGCCGACCGAGATTTTGGCCGGGCAGCACTTCAATACGGTCAGCCGGCTTTTAGCGAATACCGAGGTCAAAATTGGGTTGGTGACAAGAACGGATAAAAGATTTAAGATTTATGATTTAAGATTTAAGAATGAAGCAAAAGGCAAGAAAAAAGTCAGCGCTCAAGATATCACAGAAGCAGCGGATATAGTCATCGGGACGCACGCGCTGATCCAGGAAAGGATTCAGTTCAATGATCTGGCGCTGGCGGTGATCGACGAACAGCACCGTTTCGGCGTTGAGCAGCGCAAAACGCTGATAAAAAAAGCCGGCGGCGGCCTGACGCCGCATTTTCTTTCGATGACGGCGACGCCGATTCCGCGCAGCTTGGCGCTGGCGCTTTACGGCGACCTGGACGTCTCGATCATCAAAGAGCTGCCCGCCGGCAGGAAAAAGATCCTGACCAGAGCGGTGCCGGAAGAAAAACGGCAGGCGGCCTACAATTTCATCCGCGAGCAGATCGCGGCCGGCCGGCAGGCGTTCGTGATCTGCCCCTTGATCGACCCTTCGGACGTTTTGGGAGTGAAGTCGGTCAAAGAGGAATTTGAAAAATTGGATAAACGGATTTTTCCCGACCTTTCCATCGGACTGATGCACGGCAAGCTCAATGCGGCGGAAAAGGAGCGGATCATGCGGGATTTCTTGGAGAATAAGATTAAGATACTGGTCTCGACCTCGGTGATCGAAGTCGGCGTCGACGTGCCGAACGCCAGCATTATGATGATCGAGGGAGCGGAGCGGTTCGGGCTGGCGCAGCTGCACCAATTCCGCGGCCGGGTGGGCAGGAGCGAGCACCAGTCCTATTGTTTCCTTTTCACCGACAGCGAAGGTGAAAAAAGCCGCGAACGGCTCAAGGCCTTGGAAAATCATTACGACGGTTTCGAATTGGCGAAGATGGATTTAGAGTTGCGCGGCGCCGGCGAGGTCTACGGCACGGCGCAGTCCGGCTTTCCGGACCTCAAAGTCGCCTCGCTTTTCGATTATGAACTGATGAAAGAGGCGCGCGAGGCGGCGGAGGAATTGTTGTCCGAAGACCATAAATTAAAAAAATGGCCGGAGCTGTTGCAGCTGGCTCGGCCGAAAGCGGAAGCGGCGCATTTGGAATGAGAGATGAAAAATATCAACCACCGAGATGTTTCGTGATTTCCGAAACATCTTTTATTTTTGCGATTTTCAAGATATCGTTTTTGATCGGTTTGTCCGGCACCAGCGCGCGGCCGTAGCCGAGTTTTTTCGCTTCGTTCAACCGCTCTTCCAGCCGGAAGACATTGCGCACCTCGCCGCCGAGCCCGACCTCGCCGAGCACCAGGCAGTCGCGGCCGAGCGGCGTACTGGCAAGCGAGGAGCAGATGGCGAAGCAGACCGCCAGATCGAGCGCCGGATCGTTCAGCTTGAGGCCGCCGACCACGTTCAGGATGATGTCCTGGGCGTTCAGGTTGATACGTGCGCGCTTGGTCAGGACAGCAGAGAGCACCTGCAGGCGGTTCAGATCGAAGCCGGACGCTTTCCTTTGCGGATAGCCGAAGACGGTCTTGGAAACGAGCGCCTGCACCTCGACCAGGAACGGCCTCGATCCCTCCATGATCGCGCTCACCACCGAGCCGGAAAATTCGCGTTCACCCGTTTCCAGGAAGATCGAGCCGACATTGCCGATCTCTTTGAATCCTTCGGCGGTCATATCCAGGATGCCGATCTCGTTTACCGAACCGAAGCGGTTCTTGCTCGCGCGCAGGATGCGGTAGTTGTGGTTGGTCTCTACCTCCAGGTATACGACCGTGTCCACGATATGCTCCAAACTTTTCGGGCCGGCGAGCGTGCCGTCTTTGGTGATGTGGCCGATCAGGATGACGGCGATGTCGTTCTTTTTGGCCAGTTCCAGGAAGCGGACGGCCGAGGCGCGGATCTGGCTGATACTGCCGGCCTCGCCCTCGAGATATGAGCTGTAAACGGTCTGGATCGAATCGATGATCACCAGGTCCGGCTTTTCCGCCTCGAGGGTGGCGATGATTTTTTCCACGCCCGTCTCGCTCAAGAATTTTATCTTATCGAGCGTGACTTTGAGCCGGACCAGCCGCGCCTTGATCTGCGCGGCCGATTCTTCGCCCGAGACATAGACGACCGACCGCTTGGCCGCCAGCCGGCCGGCAATCTGCGCAACCAGCGTCGACTTGCCGATGCCCGGCTCGCCTCCGAGAAGCGTCAGCGAACCCGGCGTCAGGCCGCCGCCCAGGACGCGGTCGATCTCGGCCAGGCCGGTTTCGAGCCGTCCCGCCTCCTCCCCTTCAACTTCGGAAAAATTTTTCAACTTGGCCGGAGCGATCTTGATGTTTTTTTTCTCCCGCTCTTTGGCGTCGACGGTTTCAGCGGACAGCGTCCCCCAGGCGCCGCAAGAAACGCAACGCCCGGACCATTTCGGCGCCTGGGCATCGCAGTTGGAGCAGGTGTAGATAGTGGATAGTTTGGCACTCATTGCTTTTTGGTTAATTCCGCCTCTACGGCTTGCTTCAATTCCGACAAACTGATCTGCCCCATTAATTCCTGGCCATTGACGAAGATGAACGGTACGCCGTTGATATTCAGGACATTCGCCTCTTCGATATTATCAGAAATAAGCCGCTTGGCGGCGCCGTCATTCAGGCAGGAGTCGAATTGTTTCTGTCCGAGTCCAAGGCGGGAGGCAAGGCCGGAAAAGTCGCCAACGCTTAAATTTTTTGTTTGGAACAGCAGATCGTGCATCGGCCAGAATCGGTCTTGCGCCTGGGCGCAGCGGCCGGCCAGCGCCGCGCGCCATCCCAGGGAGGTCTCCGGGTTTTCGGGGTAGTCCTTCCAAATCAGCCGGATTTTTCCCGGGTAGAGGGTCAGCAGTTTGTTGATTATTTGTTCCTGCTCGGCGCAGAATTTGCAGGTGAAGTCGGAGAAGATGACGATTTTGACCGGCGCCTCGGCCGCGCCGAGCGACGGATCGGCCGCGCCATCGAGCGGCTGTTTTATCAGGTCCGACAGGGCTGGTTTCTTGGTTAAGAGCGGATCGGCCGACCGGCTGAAATCGTTTGCCTGCGGTTTCGGTTTTGGCTCAAGCGGCACAGTCCAGGCCCGGAACAGAAGCGAACCGATCGCGGCCAGGATCAGGGCGGCGAAAGAAAAACCGACAAAGAGCGAGAGCCGGATGCTCTCGTCTTTTGTTTTATTGAAAAGCAAGGCGATTTTTTTCGGTAAAATCATTTGAGCTTGATCTTATAAAGTTTGCCGGTCGAGCGGTCGTTGAAGAAGATATTTTTCTGGTCGGCGGTGATGTTCAGATTGTCGATGGTGTAGTTGCCGGCCGGCACGGCGATCAGTTTTTTCGCTCCGGTCGCAAGATCGATGCGATAGAGCCGGTCGACGGTGCCGTTAGCCAGCTCTGGGAACAATCCTGCGCCCTGGTCGAGCGACTGCGGCACCGCGCAATACAGCGCCTCGGTACCGGCGAAAGAACATTTGCTCGCCCAGGTCTGTAAGTTGAGTTTGCGGCGGTTCGAGCCAATCTGGTCGCCTTCGGCCTGTGCCATCCAGAGTTCCGGCTTCATCTCGCTGTCGGTCGAGTAAACGCTGTACAAGAGTTCCTTACCGTCCGGCTGCCATTTGGGATCGAAGCCGCGGCCTTCAACCGTCATTGATTTGAAATTTTCACCGTTCAGGCCGACGAAATAGACGTCCTGGCGGTTGAAATCGATGCCCTCGGTATACATCGCCACCATCTGATTGTTGGGGGACCAGGCCGGGTAGACAGTCGAGTCCTTGTCGCCGAGCGATTCGATGCCGCGCACCTGCGAGCCGTCGCTCGCGACGACCGCCAGCCAGCGGTTGTCCGGATCATTGCCCATGCTCTTCATTACTATCCGGTCGCCCGCGGGCGAGAAAGAAAAATCCTTCCAGTGCGAGGGCAGGGTGATCTGCTTTTTCGATTCGAAGTCGTAGATGATTTTAGAATTGTCCGGATATTCCAGGATCGCCTCGGTCTTGACCGGCGACCAGGTGACTTTTTGCACTTGATGGAAGACCTTGTCGGAAAGCGGCACCACCTCGCCGCGATCGTCGATCTTGTAAAATTTGCCGTCGGCGCTGTTGTAGTATTGAAGTTCTTTGCCGTCGCCGGCGGTCGTCGCGCCGATCGTCGGCAGGCCGGATACTTCCGCCGTCTCGGTCAGGCCGCCGTTCGCAGTCGCGCTCGCTTGCCGCGCCGGCTGGCCGTCCGCCTCTCCGGTCACCGGCGCCGGCTCTCCGATTTCTTTAACTACCTGGCCTTTGCCGGTTCCGGCCACCGGCAGTCCCTGGCCGGTGGTGGTGGATTGCAGGCCTCCGGTCACCGGCGCCGGCCCGACTGCCGGCTTGAAAAATAAGGCATAGATGAAATAACCGATCAGCATCGTCAGCCCGACAAAACCCAGAAGCAACAGAATTTTTTTGTAGCGCTCGATGAATTCCATAAACATAGTTTTGTCGTTAATACGGCTTTGGCGCCGCGGGCGTTTTTATGGTATAATTTATAAAAGTTTTGCCGCCAGGATGTTATTATTATATAATATATTGGTAAGTTAATAAAGGTTTAATCGATTATGTCCTTATTTTCCAAGCCGGCGGGATGTTTGGGGGTCGATATCGGCACCTCGAGCATCAAAATCGTCGAACTGATCAAGGATGGAGACAAAAACAAGCTCGCTTCCTATGGTTTTTGCGAGAATACCGCCGGAAAATTGACGAGCGACTGGCAAAACAACGTCAAAAAGACCGCCAAGGCGATCAATAAGATAATTTTGGAGGCGGGGATGTCGAGCCGGCGGGTGGTGTCCGCCCTGCCGACCTATTCGGTTTTTTCTTCGGTCCTGACCCTGGTCAATGTCGACAAGAAAGACCTGGCTTCGGCCGTCCACTGGGAGGCGAAAAAGGTGATTCCAATCCCGCTCGAAGAAATGATCCTGGACTGGAAAAAGATCGAGGACCCCTCCTTGGAAAAAGGCAACGTCAAAGTACTCTTGACCGGCGCGCCGCGGACTTTGGTCAAGCGTTACATCGAAATTTTCAAGGAGGCCCAGCTGACACTGTTGTCGCTCGAAACCGAGACCTTTTCTCTGGTCCGCGCCCTGCTCGGGCACGACCAGACGACGGTGATGATGGTTGAACTCGGCACCAACTCGACCGATATCTCGATCGTGGAAAAGGGCATCCCGACCATCAACCGCAGTTTGGACATCGGCGGCGTGACCGTCACCAAAGCGCTCGGCAATAATTTGAGCATCGGCCTGGAGCGCGCCGAACAGTTCAAATACGATCTGGGGATCGGTTCGCTCGATTCGACTGAGGAAATCGTGCCCAAGACGATCATCGAGACCCTGGGGCCGGTGATCAACGAGATAAAATTCGTCCTGAATCTTTTCCAAAACAAGAACACCAGCAAAGTGGAGCGGATATTGCTCTCCGGCGGCGCCTCGCTGCTGCCCAAT
Source organism: bacterium (assembly GCA_021786695.1). Taxonomy (GTDB): domain Bacteria; phylum Patescibacteriota; class Patescibacteriia; order Patescibacteriales; family GWE2-39-37; genus JAJYMT01. Next base: position 5,588 of record JAJYMT010000053.1, on the reverse strand, counting down.
CTCAGCAATTATCTGGCAAAACTTTTGAACATCAACGTGGTGCTGGCGAGCCCCTGGTCGCGCATCTCTTACCCGGTCGAATTGAAGCAGGTGCTGGACGAGATCGGGCCGCGCATGGCGGTCTCGGCCGGCCTGGCGCTAAGGCAGCTGGATTAAACGGATAAACTTATCGAAAAATAATGGAGGAAATCAGTTTCGTAAACGATCCGAGCGGACAGAAGCCCAAACCGGCCGCCAAAACCGCTCAAAATAACGTCCAGTGGACCGAACCGCCGGCCGAAGAAAAATCGGCCGACGGCTGGCTTGGTTTGCTTAAAAACAAAGAGACCGTCCAGCCGGCGAACCGCGCCGAGGCGATGCAGATGATCAAGCAGTTCGTGCGTGAAAAAGAGCAGCCGGCCGCGGCCGTTTCGGAAGCGGAGAAAGAGAAAAAACCGAGGTCGGGCGGCATCTTAGCGATGCAGAGCGATGCCGGCAAAGCCGCCGCCGTCAAACAACCGCCCGGGCCTGGCGGCGAAAAGCGGAGCGAGGGCCTGGCGGCGCTTTTAGGCGGCTTCAAGGGTATGTTCAAAAAGAAACCGGACGATGCTTCAAGCGGCAACATCCTGACCACCAACCTGATCCGCAACGAGGTGGTGATGGTTTTCGACTGGAAACGGAACATCCTGGTGTTGTTTTTTTATATCATTCTGTCCGGTCTGGTCCTGGCCGGCTCTTATCAGGCGCTGGTCATCTGGGAGGAGAAGAAGATCAACGATACGATCGAGAATACGCAGAAATTCACCATGCTCAATAAGCAGATTGCCGAAGAGGAAAAGGGCATCGAGGAAATTCTGATTTTTCAAAAAAAGCTGGAGCTGATCAAAGATCTCTTGAACCAGCATATTTATTGGACTAATTTTTTCGCCTTTTTGGAACAGAATACCCTGTTCGACGTCACTTTCAGCGGTTTCAGCGGCGATTTGAGCGGCGAGTATACCTTGGCCGCCACCGGCAAGGATTTCAAGACCCTGGCCGACCAGTTGCGGGCTTTCAAGGCGAATAAGCTGGTCGAGAAAGCCGAATCGGAGAGCGGCACCCTGGTGCAGAACAAAAGCGGCGGCGAAAGCACCATTAATTTTTCCCTGTCATTCAAGGTCAAGCCGGAGTTATTCAACAAGAAGATCGATCAACAATAATCGATGGAGAGAAATTTGAACAAAACATCCGCCAAAAACGCGCGCCTTAACCGGCTCAACGGTTTTATGTCGGCTTATTTCAATTGGCTGCTGGTTTTGGTCGTGGCGCTGATTCTGATTTTCGGTTATGTGCTGGTGATCGGACCGAAATATAAGCAGGTGGGCAAAAAACTGGCGCTGGTCAACGACAATCTGGATCAGAAATTTTCTGATCTTTCCCGCTATCTGAACAAACTTAAAGAAATCAACCAAAGCTACAATAACGTGCGCCTGGACAACCTGGACAAGATAAAAAAATTTCTGCCCAACGATCCGCAAGTCGAGGATCTGTTCGAGAAGCTGCAGCTGGTCTGCGAAAAAAACGGCGTCTTGCTGTCCAGCTTGTCGGTGATGCCGTCCAAAAGCGACGGCGTGCCGGCCGGGCCGAACAACAAGGTGCCCGGCGGCGTCGGCACGGTGCAGATCACCATGAGCGTCGGCGGCTTGAGTTACGGCGGCTTCAAGAATTTTCTCGCCACCCTGGAAAACAGTTTGCGGCTGATCGATATCAGCAATTTGGGCTACAACCCGCAGAATGAATCCGGCTCTATATCCATGACGGCTTATTATTTGAAATAAATCGATGCTCGCCACCAAAAATACCAGCAGAAAAACCACGACCTATTATTTAATCGCCCTGGGAGCGGTCGCCGCGATCGTAGCCGGCTATCTGTTGTTTAACTATTTTTCCGCCAGCGGTTCCGAAGAAAGCACCTTGGGCGAGGATGGAAGTTTGGATCTCAAGGATTACGCGGTCATCATCAAGCCGAAATACGGCCTTGACCGGTTGAAAAAATTCGACCTGAATATTTTTAACGACAGCCGTTTCCGCACCCTGTTGGAGTTCCCGAAATCGGCAGAAAACAAGCCGCTGGTCGGCAAGACCAATCCTTTCGTTCCGAAATTAAAGGCGACGAGCAGTGAAAGCGGTTCAAACCAATAACTATGCTGACAAGACAGGATGAACTCCTGGATAAGTTATATCGCGACGGTTTGATTTCCGACCAGCAATTTTCGGAGATCAAGCTTAGCATGGCTTCAAGCGGCCAGAACGCGGAGGAACTGCTCTTGGCCAAGGAGATCGTCGATCCGGAAAAGCTGGTCGAGGCCAAGGCGGCGGTGTACGGCTTGGCCTATCTTAACTTAAGCAACAAGAAGATCGGCGAAGAGGTGATCAACCTGTTTCCGGTCGAGGTGGCGGACAACTACAAAATCATCTGCATCGACAAAGAGGGCGCGACGATCTCGGTCGGCATCACCGATCCGGACAATTTCAAGGCCTTCGAGGCGGTGAATTTTTTGGTGAAAAAGCAGGGATTGCAGGTAAAATATTATCTGGTCTCCAAGAACAGCTTTCAGCAGGCCTACAAACAATACAAAAATTTCAGCAAGGAAATTTCCGAGGCGGTGCAGGCCAAAGAAGAGGAGGAGCAGGCCGATAGCACCGAGCGCGCGGAAGACAAAGAAAAATTCGAGGAGGTGGTCGAGAGCGCGCCGGTCGCCAAGATCGTTTCGGTGGTGATCCGCCACGCGGTGGAGGGCGGCGCCTCCGACATCCATATCGAGCCGCTCAATAAAGAGGCCAGAGTCAGGTACCGGATCGACGGCGTGCTAAAGACCACGCTGATTCTGCCGAAAAACATCTATCGGGCGGTGGTGGCGCGCATCAAGGTGTTGGCGAATCTTAAATTGGACGAGACCCGGATTCCGCAGGACGGCCGCATCCGCCAGGTGGTGAACGGCAAGGAAGTCGACTTCCGCGTCTCGATCCTGCCGGTGATCGGCGAAGAAAAGGTGGTGATGCGCGTCCTGGACGTCACCAAGGGAGCGCCGACCCTGGAGGACCTGGGATTTTCCGAGCCGGGCCTGGGCGTAATCAAGAAAAACATCCAAAAGACCAACAAGATGCTCCTGGTGACCGGTCCGACCGGCTCCGGCAAATCAACCACGCTGTACTCGATCCTCAATATGGTGAACAAAGAGGGGGTGAACATCTCCACCCTGGAAGACCCGGTCGAATATTTTCTGCCCGGCGTCAACCAGTCGCAGATCAAGCCGGAGATCGGCTACACTTTCGCCGCCGGCCTGCGGAGTTTTTTGCGCCAGGACCCGGACATCATCATGGTCGGCGAGATCCGCGACATGGAAACGGCCGAACTGGCGATCCATGCCTCGCTCACCGGTCATCTGGTGCTCTCGACCATGCACACCAACGACGCTTTCGGCGCCATTCCGCGCCTTCTGGACATGAAGGTGGAGCCGTTCCTCCTGGGCTCGACCCTGAACACGGTGGTGGCCCAGCGCCTGGCGCGCAAGATCTGCCGCTACTGCAAGATCGAAGAAGAATTGCCGCCCGAGGTCTGGGACGAGGTGAGGCAGGAACTGGGGAAAATCCCCAAAGAACTCTTGGCGAAAAGGATGCCGGATTACAATCCGGACAAATTGCATTTTTACAAAGGCAAGGGCTGTCCGCGCTGCGGCAATACCGGCTATGCCGGACGGGTGGCGGTGGTCGAGGTGATCGACGTCAACGATCCGATCCGCGACATCGTGATCGAACGGCCGACCGCGCTCAAATTGGAAGATATCAAGGCCAGCCAGGAATTCATCTCCATCAAGCAGGACGGCATCATCAAGGTCTTGCAGGGCGCGACCACCATGGAAGAGGTGTTCAGAGTGATGAGGGATTAGGGTTAATTTTAAATTTCAAATTATAAATTTTAAATTTAATGTATGGCGAACAACATCAAAATTTTGCTGGTCGAGGACGATCCGTTCCTGTTAAGCATGTACGCGACCAAGTTCGAGATGGAGGGATTCGTGGTAGTGCTGGCGGAAGACGGAGAAAAGGGCCTGAAGCTGGCCGGCAAAGAAAAACCGAGCATCATCCTGCTCGACGTGCTGCTGCCGAAGATGGACGGCTTCGAGGTTTTAAAGGCGCTCAAGGCGGACAAAGCGACCAAAGACATTCCGGTGATCTTACTCACCAATCTGAGCCAGCGGGACGACGTGGAACAGGGCCAGGCGCTGGGTGCGGTTGATTATCTGATCAAGGCCCACTTCATGCCCTCGGAAGTGGTGGAGAAGATAAAGAAGGTGCTAGGAGACAAAAAATAATTTCGTCCCGCCATCGGCGGGACTCGATAATTTTGATTTTTGATTTTTGCATTTTTAATTTTCTATGGAGGTTCCATCTATCTTACTGAACCGTCTGCTTGCCGAGACGGCCAAACGCGGCGCGGCCAGCTTGCACCTGACCGTCGGCAGCAAGCCCACCTGGCGCTTAAGCGGCGTTCTGACGCCGATGGAAAAGGAGAACATCGTTACGGCCGAGCTTTTGATGAAGATCATCGGTTCTTTCCTGACGGCGGACGAAACCAACCAGCTGGCCGCGGACAAAGAAATCGTCCTGGTCAAGACCTTCGGCTCCTCTTTCCGTTTCCGGGTGAACGTCTTTTATCAGAAAAAAATGCTGGCCTGTTCTTTTTTCTTTATTTCGGAACAACTGAGGGACCTCAAAGAATATAAATTGCCGCCGGCGCTCATCGAGGCGCTCGATTCCGGCTCCGGCCTGCTGATCGTGGCCGGACCGAAGGGCAGCGGCAAGACCTCTCTGGCCGCCTCGCTCATCGAAGAGATAAACAAGACGCAGAGCCAGCGGATCATCACCATCGAGAAGCCGGTCGAATACGCTTTTACCAGCAAGAAAAGCATGATCGAGCAGCGGACGGTCGGCCTGGACGCCAAAAGTTTTGTCAGCGCCCTGGAGTACTGTCTGGAAGAGGACGTGGAGGTGGTACTGGTCGGGGAGATAAATGAAGGGCTGGATCAGGCGGCGCCGGTAATTTTGGAACTGGCCGCCGGCAACGCCCTGGTAATCCTGGAGGTTAACGCCTCCAATTCGATCAGGGCGGTCGAAAAGATTCTGAACGGCGCCAAGGCCGGCCTGCCGGATGAGGCGGCCCGTTACGGATTGGCCGACGCGCTCCTCGGGGTGATCGTGATGGAACTTCTGCCGCGGCGGGGCGGCGGCCTGATTCCGGCGCTCGAGGTGATGCTGGTCAACTCCGCGGTCAAGGCGCTGATCCGTGAGGGTAAGATCTATCAGCTCGACAGCGTCATCCAAACCTCGAGGCAGGAGGGCATGGTCAGTATGGAAAAAGCGGTGGCCGACCTGGTTGAGGCGGGGGAAGTGAGCCAGGGAGAAATTTAATTTTAATTATTTAAATCCCCACCGCTTGCGGTGGGGTGCAGCCCTCGCGAGGGGCGGGGATTCATTCCCCGCTCCGAGCTCTTTGGAAGGGGGAAGTATTGAAGGGGGAAACCCCTTCGCGCAAAGCGCAAGGGTTTCCCCCTTCAATATTGAATAAA
>JAJYMT010000082.1 GCA_021786695.1 bacterium | reverse complement strand
AATATCAAAGTGTAAAATTCAAGTAATTATTTCGTCCCGCCTCCGCCAGCCGGCGGAGCGGGACTCCATAATTTTAATTTTTGATTTTTTAATTTTTAATTATATAATACTCTCCATCTTTTATCTTTGGAAAGCGGACGGCACTCGACGAAAGTCACCTTGTCGCCTTCTTTATACTGATTCTTTTCGTCGTGCACTTTGAACTTATTTGAAATCACAAAACGTTTTTTGTACTTCGGATGGATTTTTACCTGTTCAACCTTGACGGTGATGGTTTTGTCCATCTTGTCGGAAACGACCACGCCGTTAAATTTCCGCTGTATGGTAGAGGATTTTTCGGGCTTGGTTGTAATTGCCTGGGTATTCATATGGTTATATAATTTCTAAACTGATTTCTTTGTTTTTTCGACGGTTTTTTCGACGCTGCCTTTTTTCAAGGTGGTCAATACTCTCGCTATGGTTTTTTTGATTTCCCTGATCTCCCGGACATTCTTAAGCTGGCGAGAGGCGTCTTTAAAACGCGCCTCACGAAGTTTGTCCCGTTCCGCAGCAAGCAGCCGGTGAAGTTCGGCCAGGGTCTTATTTTTTATTTCCTTAAATTCCATATTTTATTATTTAACCACGAACTGGCATTTGATCGGCAACTTATGCGCCGCGGCCTCCAATGCTTCTTTGGCCTGCGCTTCGGTAATGCCGCTCATTTCGTAAATGATCATGCCCGGCTTGATCACCGTCACATAATGGTCGACCGCGCCTTTGCCTTTGCCCATCGGCACTTCGCCCGACTTGCTGGTCACCGGTTTGTGCGGGAAAGGTCGGATCCAGATGCGACCGCCCTTCTTGACGAACCGGGTGATCACTCTACGTCCGGCTTCGAGCTGGCGCGATGACATCCAGATCGCTTCCAGCGCCCGCAAGCCGTAATCGCCGAAGCTGACGGCATTCATCCGGCTGGCTTTACCTCCCCGTCCGCCTTTATGCGACTTGCGATATTTTGATTTCTTGGGCATTAACATGTTGATGGTGTTTTATCAGCTTGCTTATTTTTTAAAATTACTTCTTTATTGGTTGTTTATATTGACATTCACCAAGGATGTTAGGCACTTAGGGATTAGGGGATCCTAATTACCTAATTACCTTTTCCCTTTCCCCTTCTCTTCTCTTCTGACTCCCACTACTTCGCCCGTCTTAGCCGCCTCTTTGGAGAAAATCTCTCCGCGGTAGATCCAGGCCTTGATGCCGATGGCGCCATAGGCGGTAAAAGCGGTGCCGCGGGAATAGTCGATGTCCGCGCGCAGGGTCTGCAGCGGAATCTTTCCGGACGACAGCTTTTCTTCGCGGGCGATTTCCGCGCCGTTCAGCCGGCCCTTGATCAGAACCTTGACTCCAAGCGCTCCGGCGCGCTCTACGCGGCCGATCGCCTGCTTCATCACCCGGCGGAACGGGATCCGTTTTTCGATTTCCGCGGCCATCGCCTGTACCAGTATCTGCGCCGACAAAGCGGCCCGATCGACTTCGGTGATATTTAAATTGATATCTCCCAATTTATAATTCTTCAGAAACTTGGCGTGAATCTTTTTCTTCTGGTCTTCCGCGCCCGCGCCGCCGCGGCCGATGATCAGTCCCGGTTTGGCGGTAAAAATATTGATGCCGATCTTGTTGCGGTTGCGCTCGATTTCCACGCGATCCACGCCGGCTTCCTTGAGCGCTTTTACCAGATATTTCCGAACTTTGGTATCCTGCTCCAAGTTCTTGGCGTAATCCTTGCCCGCGGCAAACCACTTGGAGTTCCAACTCCGCGTGATCCCGAGACGCATTACTTTTGGATTTGTTTTTTGACCCATGTTTTTAAATTACCCGCTTTTGCGTTGAAACAACTTGCCGACGAAACCCTTCTTGCCGCCTTCTACTTTGCCGTGTCCGCGGCGTCCTTCCGGCTTGATTGCCGGTTCGAGCTTGCCGTGTTCTTTTTCGGTCTCGGCGGCCGGTTCTTCCTTCTCTTTCTTGCCGACTTTGACGCCCTCATCTTCTTTCGGCTTAGTCCCGATTCTTACCGGCGCCTCGATCTTGACGGTCCGCGGCTTGGCCGCGCCGCTCTCTTTTAACTCTGCGAGCACCAAGGTGATGTGGCAACTGTGTTTTTTCAAAGTAGTCGCCCGTCCGTGCGCCTTAGGCATCCAGCGCTTCAGGGGCTTGCCTTCATCGACTTTTATCTCTTTGATATATAAATTGCTCTTCTCCAGATTGAAATTATGTTCCGCGTTGGCGACGGCCGAATTGATGAGCTTCGCTACCGGCGCCGCGGCCGACTTGCTGACGAACTTGATCTGCGCCAGACCCTTGTCCACCTGCGCGCCGCGAACCAGGCCGGCGACCAGCCGCGCCTTTTTGGCTGACATTCTTAGGTTATTTAGTTTTGCTGTTACTTGCATGATAATAAATGTAAATGTAAATCTCAAAATGTAAAATTTTAGTAATTATTTCGTCCCGCCTCCGCCAGCCGGCGGAGCGGGACACCATAATTTTTCATTTTTATTTTTTATTTTATTTACGTCCTGCCGGTTTGGCCGCAGGAGCGGCCGGAGCCGGAGCGCCCTTGGCCTGTTCTTTGGCCATCTTGCCGCCGTGGCCGGTAAACTTCCTGGTGGGAGAAAACTCGCCCAGTTTATGGCCGACCATATTCTCCACTACGTAGACCGAGGTGTGCTGGCGGCCGTTATGCACGCCGAAGGTAAAGCCGACCATTTCCGGCGTGATGCTCGCGGCGCGATCCCACACCTTGATGATCGTCTTGTCTCCCGGCTTCAGATTCATCACTTTCTTGATCAGCCGTTCGTTGATGTATGGTCCTTTTTTTGAACTCCTGCTCATATATTATTTCTTTTTCCTTCTTTGAATAATAAATCTGTTGGTCTTCTTTTTACCTTTGCGGGTCCGTACTCCAAGCGCCGGTTTGCCCCACTTGGTCTTCGGATGGGTCAAGCCGATCGGTTGGTGGCCTTCGCCGCCGCCGTGCGGGTGATCGTTCGGATTCATCGCCTTGCCCTTGACGGTCGGCCTGATGCCGAGATGGCGTTGCCGTCCGGCCTTGCCGATCACCAGATGGATGCGGTCCGGATTGGACGCCTGTCCGACGGTCGCCAGGCAATCCTTGCTGATCTTCCTGATTTCGCCCGACGGCAGTTTGATCTGGGCGAACTTCCCTTCGACGCCCATGATGGCGACGCCGGTGCCGGCGCCGCGGGCGATGCGTCCGCCCTGTCCCGGCTCAAGCTCCACGTTATATACCGTAACGCCTACCGGGATGAATTCGATCGGCATGGCATTGCCGGCCGTCACCTCGATCGCTTTCTTCGAAGACAGGATCCTGGTTCCGACCGCCAGCCCGACCGGAGAAACGATATATCGCTTCTCGCCGTCGGCGTAATTCACCAGAGCGATGCGCGCGCCGCGGTTCGGATCGTATTCGATGCTCGCAACCGTGCCCGGGATATCGAATTTATTCCTCTTGAAATCGATTTCGCGCAAAAATCTCTTGGCGCCGCCGCCCTGATGCCGGACGGTGATTTTCCCCTGGTTATTTCGGCCGCCATGCTGTTTTTTTATTCTAAGAAGCGATTTTTCCGGCTCGGTCTTGGTGATATCGGCAAAATCATCGTACGCCACGAAGCGCCGTCCGGCTGAGGTTGGTTTTGGTTTCAATATCGGCATATTATAATCAATTTTTAATTACGAATTATTTTGTTTCTGAATTTCAATTTGTAATTGTTAATTGATAATTGTTAATTGTCTAGACGCCTTCATACACCTTGATCGTCTTGCCTTCCGGCAGGGTGACGATCGCCTTTTTCCAATCCTTGCGCTTGCCGATAGTGCGGCCGGAACGCGTTTTTTTTCCCAGGACCTTGACGATGTTCACTGCGGCGGGCTTTACACCATACACCTCCCTGATCGCCTTGGCAATCTCGATCTTGTTGGCTCGCGGTTCGACCGCGAATAAATATTTATTTTCAGCGCCCAATACGGTGGCTTTTTCGGTCACTAACGGTTTTAACAGGATCCGGTAGGCGCGGCTGGTCGATTTTTTCTCGGCCGCCGCATTGCCGGCTGCGGTTTGCGGCTTCGCTTCCCCGTTCGCGCCATAAAGCTCCTTCATGCTGGCCGGAGCGGCCGGTTTGACCTCGGCCTTCTTTGCCGGCGTTTTCTTTTTATCTTCGCTCGGAGCGTTTTTGGAAACGCTGCCGGCGGATTTTTTTTGTTTATCGAATAATGCCATACTATTTGCTGTAGATTTTTTCCAATTTCTTCGCGCCCTCAACGGTCAGGATCAGATTCTTATATCTTAACAGATCGACTACGTTGATATTGTCCAGATTGATCACTTCAATGCCGGCCAGGTTGCGGCCGGAGACGAAGGTCGTTTCGTCTTTTTTCGGCAGAACTACCAGAACACTGCGTTTGGACGACTTCTTTTTACTTTGCTTGAAAACTTTATTCTCGATGCCGGCGATGATTTCATTCATAACCTTGGTCTTATACTCGGCGATTTCCAGCTTGTCTACCAGGGCAAAATTTTCGCCGGCGACCTTGCTCGACAGCGCCATCAGCATCGCCTGCTGTTTCATCTTCTTGTTCAATTTTTTGGAAAAATTGCGGTCGCTGGTCGGGCCGAAGGTCACGCCACCGCCGATCCAGATCGGCGATCTGGAAGAGCCGGCGCGCGCGCGTCCGGTGCCTTTCTGGCGCCAGGGTTTCTTGCCGCCGCCGCGCACTTCCGCGCGGCCTTTGGTGTGGGCCAGCACTTGCCGCTGGTTGGCCTCCTGCGTCACCACCGCCTGATGGATCAGGCCGGCGTTGGCTTTCACCGCGAATATCCGTTCCGGCAAGTTCTGCTCGCCGACCGTTTCGCCTTTTTGATTGTATACTTTGACTTTCATTATTTTTAAAAAATTACACCAAATGCAAGACCTTTTCTTTCAGGGCGCCGGCGATCTCGTCGGCTTTCGGTTGGTCCAATTTATATAATTTGATCAATTCGGCCGCCAGGTTCTCTTCGGTGATCTCTTTCACGATCAGCCGCGCCAAGACCGAGACCAGGTCCATCTTGTGATTTTCTTCCAGTTCGGTGATGGCCGCGATGACGGCCGGGCTGGACAATTTTTCCTGATCCGCCTTGGGCAGATGCTTGAATTTTTCCAGATATGAATCCTTGGCCGTCGCTTCCGCCTTGACTTCTTCTTTCACCGCCTCTTCCCCGGTCTTTTCCGGGGTTTCTTTTTCCGCTTTCGGTTCAACGGGTTTCACTTCCTCTTTTTTATCTTCTTTTTTCTCTTCGTTTTTGACTTCGACGGCCGGCTGTTCCGTTTTCTCCCCGGCCTTTGCCGCCTTTTTTTCCGGTTCGGCCTTTTCTTCGTTTTTAATTTCCGCCTTCGGTTCTTCAGCCGGTTTCACCTCCGCCTTCGGCTCTTCCTGTTTTGCTTCCGCGATGACGGGCGTTTCCGCGGCCGGCGCCGGTTCCGCTTCCTGCCGCTTATTCACTGCGAGAGTTCCGGGACCGGTGATCAAGACCAGGCCGTTGCGCGCGCCCGGGAGACCGCCTTTGATCAGAATCGTATTATCCGCCAGATTGACTTCCACCACTTCCAGATTCTGCACCGTCACCTGTTCGTTGCCCATCCGTCCGGCCATGCGCGTGCCCTTGAAAACATGCTGCGGTTCTCCCGCGCCGATCGAACCGGGCATGCGAACCTGATCCTTGGTGCCGTGGCTGGTATTATGGCCGTGAAAACCGTGGCGCTTGACGCCGCCCTGGAAACCGCGGCCCTTGGAGTGACCGACCACGGCGATGATATCGCCGCTCTGGAAAGTGCCGGCATCGATCGTGTCGCCGCGCTTCAGCTGTCCGAATTCGCTTTTGTCGGCGGGGGTGCGATCGAAATCATAACGGAATTCCCTGGTCCAGCGGAAGTTGGCCAGCCCGGAAAAATGACCCTGCTGCGGCTTGGCCGTATTCTTCTCTTTCTTCTCGCCATAGCCGATCTGGACCGCGTCATAGCCATCGCGCTCTTTGGTCTTGATCTGCACCACGCGGCAAGGACCGGCCTGCACCTTAGTCACCGGTACGACGGATTCGCCTTTCCAGACGCGAGTCATTTCGATTTTCTTCCCTAAAATATATTTCATACTTCCTTTTAATAAAAAACGCCGGCCAATTCAACAACAGCCAGCATCGTTAGTCCAAAAACTAATTCTTGCGATTGTTTTTTGTTGAATTTATCTCCTAAAAGGCGCCGCTTTGTTTTCAGCACTTTTTCGTCTTGACGAAAGTTGCTGAAAACCGCCGCAACACCCTGAAATCACATCTTAATCTCCACGTCCACGCCCGACGGCAAACTCAAGTTAGTGAGCGCTTCGATGGTGGAGGCGGTCGGTTCAACGATATCTATCAGCCGTTTGTGGATCCTCATCTCGAACTGATCGCGCGCGTCCTTGTGCACGAAAGTCGAACGGTTGACCGTATACTTTTTTTTCTCGGTCGGTAGCGGAATCGGGCCGAACACTTTGGCGCCGCTCCGTTCTACCGTGTCAATGATCGTTTTGGTCGATTGGTCGATGATCTTGTGGTCAAAGGCCTTGATCTTGATGCGCAAGCGCTGGCCGTTCTCCTCTTTTTCCGCCGGCTTGGAGGCCTCTTTCTTTGCTTTCGTTTTTTCTTCGGACATGAATGAACTTTAATTTCAAATACTCACTAAAACCCTGTTAAATATTATTTAACAGGGCAAAGTAATTACTTGATGATCTTGGTGACCGCGCCGGCGCCGATCGTTCTGCCGCCCTCGCGGATGGCGAAACGCTGCTTTTCTTCCAAAGCGACCGGAGTGATCAGTTTTATCTTCAGATTGACGGTGTCGCCAGGCATCACCATTTCGGTGCCGGCCGGCAATTCAACGTCGCCGGTAACGTCGGTGGTGCGAATATAGAATTGCGGTTTATACCCCTTGAAAAACGGCTTGTGGCGGCCGCCCTCTTCTTTGGTCAGGACCAAGACCTCGGCTTCGAATTCCGAATGAGGAGTGACCGAACCCGGCTTGGCCAAAACCTGGCCGCGTTCGACTTCGTCTTTCTTGGTGCCGCGGAGCAAAAGTCCCGCGTTATCGCCGGCGCGTCCTTCATCGAGCTGCTTGTTGAACATTTCAATGCCGGTAATTACGGTCTTCTGGGTGTCCCGCAGACCGATTATCTCAACCTCTTCATTGATCTTAATCATACCGCGCTCGATCCTGCCGGTCACCACGGTGCCGCGTCCTTCGATCGAGAAGATGTCTTCGACCGGCATCAGGAACGGCTTGTCGACTTCGCGTTGCGGTTCCGGGATGAAATCGTCCACCGCCTTGATCAGATCCACGATCGCGTTGGCATCTTCGCCGTTCGGATTCTCGAGCGCTTTGAGCGCCGAGCCGCGGATGATCGGAGTGGTGTCGCCCGGGAATTCATATTTCTTCAAGAGGTCGCGGATTTCCTCTTCGACCAGGTCGATCAGTTCTTTGTCCTCGACCATATCGCACTTATTCAAAAATACCACGATGTAAGGCACGCCGACCTGGCGGGCAAGCAGGATATGTTCTCTGGTCTGGGGCATCGGGCCGTCAGTGGCGGCCACGACCAAAATCGCGCCATCCATCTGGGCCGCGCCGGTGATCATGTTTTTGACATAATCGGCGTGTCCCGGACAATCGACGTGCGCGTAATGGCGCTTGTCGGATTCGTATTCGACGTGCGCGGTGGCGATAGTGATGCCGCGCGCCTTTTCTTCCGGCGCCGCATCGATCTGGTCGACCGATTTCTGGGTTGCCTTAAAACCCTTGGCGGCCATCACGTTCAGAATGGCGGCAGTGAGGGTGGTCTTCCCATGGTCGACGTGTCCGATAGTACCCACATTGACATGGGGCTTTGTGCGATCAAATTTTTCTGCCATAGAATTTATTATTTTCGGCCTCGCGTCCCCACAAAGGAACCGAGTTTCTAGCCATATATTAAGGCAACCAGCCGTTCTTTATAAATTAATAAATTATTTATTTCGTCTATTTGTTCGTGATTTGTGTTCATTCGTCATCGATTCGTGACCATTCGTCCAAAACGAATAAACACGAATGCAAAACGAATTTTCACGAATCACGAATGCTTGAACAAACTTTTTCCCTAAAACGGAACTTCTTCCAGGTACTGCCGGTCCTCTTCGATTATCTCTTCCGCTCCTTCTTTTATCTCGGCCGGGATGCTCCAGGGGCCGCCGCCCCGCTTCGTCTCCTCCTGGTAATTTTCAGTATATTTTTTCGGATTGTTCCCTTCTTTTTTCCGGTTTTCAGCGGAAAAAAAATCTGCCGCCGTCATCTCCGAATGGTCTTCCGTACTGCCACTATTCCAGGCCGCAATGTTGCGATTTATTTTATCAAGCAAATCATCTTCTGTCAAGTTCGGCTCTTGCGGCGCTTTTTCGACTAATTTTTCATATTCATCCAGGCCCATTACCACCAATGCCCGATCAGTTCTTAATTCATCAAAAACGATTAAGCGGTCTCCTGTTTTTTTTGCTAAATTAAGCGCTTTTTCCAGCTGGCTTAGCATATTTAGATCATCTATTCCAAGATTCAAATTATAGAAATTATTTTAGCTAATGTCGGCGGCAGAGTCAAGGTAAAACTGATTTAAGATTTACGATTTATGATTTAAGATTTTAAAGCAATAGTAAAAAGTTGATACTTAACTCTTAGTTTGCGCGAATGTTTGAATCAATATTCTTAAATCTTACTTCCCTGCCTGCCGGCAGGCAGGTTAAATCTTAAATCCTTATTTCTTCCCCTTGCCGATTATCTCTTCCGCCACATTGTTCGGCACCTCGTTGTAATAGGCGAATTCCATCGAGTAGCTGGCTCTGCCCTGGGTCATCGAACGCAAAGAGGTGGCGTAGCCGAACATATTGGCCAGCGGCACTTTGGCGGAAACGATCTTCGCCTGGCCGCGGTCGCCCATCTCTTCGATCTGGCCGCGGCGGGAGTTCAGGTCGCCGATCACGTCGCCCATGAAATTTTCCGGCGTAGTCACGTCGACTTTCATCACCGGTTCGAGAATCACCGGCTTGGCTTTGCGGGACGCTTCCTGGAAAGCCATCGAACCGGCGATCTTGAAAGCCGCTTCGGATGAATCGACTTCATGATATGAGCCCTCGAACACGGTCGCTTTGACATCCACGATCGGATAGCCGGCCAGAATGCCGCGGGTCAGCGCTTCTTTCACGCCCTTGCCGATCGCCGGAATGAATTCGCGCGGGATCGATCCGCCCTTGACCGCATCGATGAATTCGAAGCCCTTGCCCTGTTCGTTCGGTTCGACACGCAACCAGCAATGCCCGTATTGGCCGCGGCCGCCGGACTGTTTGATGTATTTGCCCTCGGCCTCGGCCGTATTGCGGATGGTCTCGCGGTAGGCGACTTGCGGGTTGCCGACATTGGCTTCGACTGAAAATTCCCGCTTCATCCGGTCGATGATGATATCCAGATGCAATTCGCCCATGCCGGCGATCAGGGTCTGATTGGTCTCTTCGTTCGAAGTAACGCGGAAAGTCGGATCTTCTTCGGCCAATTTCGCCAGGGCCATGCCCATCTTTTCCTGGTCTTGCTTGGTCTTCGGCTCGACTGCGATCTGGATGACCGGTTCGGGAAAGATGATCGATTCCAAGAGCACCGCGTGGTCCGGATCGCAAAGGGTGTTGCCGGTGGTGGTACCCTTGAGTCCGATCACCGCCGCGATTTCGCCCGAATATACTTCTTTCACTTCTTCGCGATGGTTGGCGTGCATGCGGACGATGCGGCCGATGCGCTCTTTGTCGCCGGTCGAGGCGTTCAGGACATAGGAACCGGAATTGAGAACTCCCTGGTAGACGCGGATAAAACATAGTTTGCCCACGAACGGGTCGGTGGCGATCTTGAACGCCAGAGCCGCAAAGGGCTTATCGTCAGTCGCGTAGACCTCGATCTTTTTGGTTTCGTCGGACGGATCGAGGCCTTCGATATTCGGAACGTCCAAAGGCGAGGGCAGATAATCGACCACCGCGTCGAGCATGAATTGCACACCCTTGTTTTTCAGAGCCGAGCCGCAAAGCACCGGCAAAATCTTGTTGGCGATTACCGCTTTGCGCAGCGTTTTTTTCAGGTCGTCGAGCGGCACTTCCTCGCCCGCCAGATATTTTTCCATCTGAACTTCGTCGTGTTCCACCACCGCCTCGATCAGTCGCGCGCGGTATTCTTCCACCTTGGCTTTCATCTCTTCCGGCACCTCGCGCACCTCGTGCTTGGTGCCTAAGTCGTCCAGATAAAAATGCGCCTCGCGGGTGAAGAGGTCTACCAGACCGAGGAAGTTGTCCTCGGCGCCGATCGGCAATTGGATCGGGAAAGCGTTCTTGGTCAGGCGGGTATGGATCGATTCCAGATCTTTGTAAAAATCCGCACCCATGCGGTCCATCTTGTTGATGAAGGCGACGCGCGGCACATGGTATTTCTCCGCCTGATGCCAGACCGTTTCCGATTGCGGTTCCACGCCGGCCACGCCGTCGAAGACCATCACGCCGCCGTCAAGCACGCGCAAAGAGCGTTCCACTTCGGCGGTGAAATCCACGTGGCCCGGAGTATCGATGATGTTGATCCGATGATCGGCCCAGAAGCAAGTGGTGGCGGCGGAGGTGATAGTGATGCCGCGTTCGCGCTCCTGTTCCATCCAATCCATCTCGGCCGCGCCCTCGTGCACCTCGCCGATCTTATGTTTTTTTCCGGTATAAAAAAGAATCCGTTCGGTAACGGTGGTTTTGCCGGCGTCGATGTGGGCGATGATGCCGATGTTTCTGGTTTTATCGAGGGAATATTCGCGGGGCATATTTTGTGAATTTTGAATGATGAATTACGAATTTTGATTGAATTTTGAATGCTTGAATTTTGAATTAATTAAAAATTAGAAAATTCAAAATTGATTCAAAATTAAAAATTCAAAATTAAAAATTTCTGCGCTTAGCGGGCGAAGTGCGCAAAGGCCTTGTTGGATTCGGCCATACGGTGGACGTCTTCGCGCTTCTTCATCGCCGCGCCCTCGCCGTTGTAGGCGAGCATGATCTCCTCGGCCAGTTTCTCGGACATCGGTTTGCCCTTCTTGGACCGGGCCGCCTCGATCAGCCAGCGGCAACCGAGCACGAAACGGCGGTCGCCGCGCACCTGGTGCGGAATCTGGTAGTTGGCGCCGCCGACCCGACGGCCGCGAACTTCGACCAGCGGTGCGACGTTCTTCAATGCTTTATTGAAAACGTGGCGCGGATCCTGCTTGCTCTTATCTTTGATGATATCGAAAGCGCCGTAAACGACTTTCTGCGCCACGGATTTCTTGCCGCGCTCCATGATGTAATTGATAAACTTAGCGACGTCGGCGTCGCCATATTTCAAATCCGGTTCGATTTTTCTTTTTACCGCTGGCTTACCTCGCATAGTTTCAATTTAAAATTATTAATTTCAAATTTTGATTGAATTTTGAATGCTTGAATTTTGAATTAATTAAAAATTAGAAAATTCAAAATTGATTCAAAATTAAAAATTCAAAATTAAAAATTATTTTGTTCCTATTTCTTCGCCTTAGCCGCTTTCGCACCATACCTGGACCTGGACTGCATCCTGCCCTGCACGCCCTGCGTATCGTAGACGCCGCGTACGATCTTGTATCGTACGCCCGGGAGATCTTTGGTCCTGCCGCCCTTGATCATCACCACCGAGTGTTCCTGGAGATTGTGGCCGACGCCCGGAATATAAGCGGTAACTTCCATGCCGTTGGACAGCCGGACGCGGGCGATCTTGCGCAAAGCCGAGTTCGGTTTTTTCGGAGTGGTGGTGGTAACTTTCAGGCAGACGCCGCGCTTAAAAGGCGACCCCTCGGCCAAAGTGGTGCGCTTGCGATGAAGCGTATCCAACACGCTCTGCATCGCCGGACTTTTGCTCTTGCTTTTCTGCACCGAGCGCGGTTTTCTGACTAGTTGATTTATTGTCGGCATGTTTCAAATTAAAAAGGAAAGTTAAAACCAAAAATAAACTAAAACAAATCCCGATTCATCGGGATGTTGATAATCTCAAGTGCTTTTTAAATTTATCAATAAATAACTCTTTAGTCAAGTCCTCTTAGGGGCCGGTGCCTATAGGCCGGTAATCAGCGAAAATAAGCGAAAAAGCAGACCACTAAGGATGAAATTAAGCAGGCCGAGCCAGACCAACAGCAAGACGATAATGAAACCGTATGGCTCCAATTTATAATATGAAAGCCGCAAATTATAGGGCAAAAAGGTCAGAAGCACCTTCGAACCGTCAAGAGGAGGTACTGGGATCAGATTAAAAAGCCCGAGAAGCAGATTGACGAAGCAAATTATTATCGATAAGACAAAAATGCTGGCCGGTAACGAGCCGGTTATGCCGGACAAGACCGCGCCGTTGTCGCCGGAAAAAAACGCTACTGCCAACGTTTCTTTGAGGGTGCCCATAACCGGTAAAAAACGGGCTAATATTCCGAAAAAAATCGCGATGATAAAATTCGTTCCCGGCCCCCCGAGAGCGACCTTCAAGTCGCCGTATTTCTGATCACGCAGATTATAAGGGTTATAAGGAACCGGTTTGGCCCAGGCGATGAAAAAGCTGGAATTGGACAGGATTAAAATCGCCGGCACCAAGACCGAGCCGACCGGATCGAGGTGGGCCAACGGATTAAGAGTAAGCCGTCCGGCGTCTCTGGCCGTGCTATCGCCAAGTTTATACGCCACCCAGCCGTGGGCGTACTCATGCAAGATGGCGGAAAAAATCACGACGACGATGGTAAATAAAGTAATTAACATAGTGAAAATATATCACGGCTTGATTAATTTAGCAAAAGATAGTAGGATAAACTTATTAATTTTTAAAAAACACAAAGCACAAAGCACAAAACCCCCGCCTCGCGTCGATGAGCGAACGCGAGTCGAGGCGGGCAAACAAAGCACAAAGCACAACTCGAATGCCGGCTAGGCAGGAGCACAAAATATTTTTAACAGACTTGTTTGTATATTTGTGTTTTGGGTTTTGTAGTTTGTTTGTAATTTGTGTTTTGGGTTTTGTGCTTTAAACCTATGGCTCGTCGCTGTGATCTCTGCGGCCGCGGTTCGACCAAGGACGCTTCCCGCTCTCACTCTAACATCAAGACCGTCAAACGCCAGCACATCAATCTGCAGATGAAGCGGGTGGACGGCAAACGCCTTAAGGTCTGCACCAGCTGTATCAAGGATATGGCGAAAAAGAAAAAATAGGCGCTATTTATGACGGACCCCCGCCCGATTTTCGGCGGGGTTTTGTTATTGTTAAAAAAACCGGCAAATGTTATCTTTAAGGAACGGCTATCGCAAATAATATGCACACCTTGCTTGATTCCATCATCGGGATATTCAGCTATTCGGGGCTCTTGACCTATCTGATCATTACCGCCGTTTTTTTCATCGAATCGGTGGTGGTGGTCGGGGCGCTCATACCGGGGGCGCTGTTCACTTTCTTGCTGGGGTTCTTGTCGTCGTCAAATTATCTCAATCCCTACATTGTGGTGCCGCTCGCCGTTTCCGGCGCGGTCCTGGGCGAAATTTTGAGTTTTTACCTCGGCCGCAAGGGCTCGGGGCTGTTTTCGCGCCAAAGCGGCCTGTTGGCCCAGGCGAATCTGGCCAGAGCGGAAAAATTCTTTACCGAGCACGGCGCCAAAAGCGTTTTCATCGCCCGCTTCATCGGCCCGCTGAAAATCCTCATTCCCTTCGTGGCCGGTCTCTCCGGCATGAAGCGGAGCAAATTTTTCCTGCTCGATTTTCTCTCCGTGGTCGCCTGGGTGTCCGCTTATTTTTTCCTGGGTTTCTTTTTCGGATCGACCTGGGACACGGTCAAGCTCTGGACCACGCGGGTGGAAATTTTCGCCTTCGCCGCCGTCGGCTTCATCCTGTTTTTTTACGGAGTCGACTGGATCTTCATCAAGCACGGCAAACGAATTATGGCGATCGCCGCCTCGCTCTGGCGATCAATCGTCTCGGCGGTCACGGGCAACCCGGAAATAAAAAAGATCGTAGCGCGCTATCCGCGATTCTTTTCCTTCTTGTCGCGCCGGCTCGATAAGACCTATTTTTACGGCCTGCCCCTGACTTTGCTCGGAGTCGCCTTCTTTTATCTTTTGTTTCTGCTTTTAGGCGTAGTCGAAGACATCCATAATTTCGACACCATCGTACAGATCGACCGGCGGGTGGAAAGCTTGGCGGTCGCCTTCCGCAACCTGCGCTTCATAAAAATATTTCTCTGGATCACCCTGCTCGGCAAAGCGGAAATCATCATCTTGTTCACGCTCGGCTTTACGGCGATCCTGTGGCTCGTAAAAAAACGCGAATTTATCCTGCCGCTGCTGCTGACGCAGGAATGCTTCCATGCTGTGCGGCACATCTGCGGTCACACCGGTCGCGGAACGGTTTGCGGATTTGCGTGCCATCAGAAGTACCCTTCCTGCCCCTGGCGCGCCAGCGATGCTGCGCCATCCCAGTCGATAAAGCGTCCGGGTCGGCCGGTGGACCGCGGTTCTAGCGTTTCGGCG
>JAJYMT010000015.1 GCA_021786695.1 bacterium | reverse complement strand
CGGCCCAGAGGCCGGCTTTTTTATTTTGCGCTTCCTGCTGCGTCGCCTTAAACTGCGCTTGATATTTATAGGGCAGATCGTAGGTATACTCGTAGGCGTAGCCCGCCTTGATGATTTCCAAATTGTAAAATAACCCTTCTTTGGTGCGTGCGTAGCGCAGCAGGCGGTCATACTTGTCGCGGTCGGTCTGGCTCGGGTCGGCTTCCAGCTCCACCTCGCGGCCATCCAGAAGCTCGTGCGCTTTGGCGCTTGCCTCGCGGCCGAAACACTCGACCGGCCTTCTCGGGTCAACCACCTCCGGCGTGTTGATGCCCAAGAGCCGCACCCGCTCGGTCCGGCCGTCGATTTCGACATCGATCGTGTCGCCATCCACCACTTTAACCACTTTGTAATATTTTTTTGCACTAGGCGTCGGCTCGACCGGCGACGGCTCATCATTCAAGAACGCCTCATCGGCCGCCGCCTGTTTCTTGGCCTGCTCCGAAATCTTCTTGGCCTGCTCCAAACCCTTAGCGGCTTGCGAAAAATAATCGGGGTTGGTGGCGACCGGCACAAGATCGTAGCAACCGGTTAAAATAAACAAAATAGGGAGTAATAATATAAATTTTTTCATTATGTTTTGGCTTTGCTTTTATAGCCGGCTTTCTCTAAAGCCATTGCGATCAACAATCCGAGCGGCCAGGCGAGCCGCAGAATCCAATACTGCCAGCCGGAGTGCCACTTTTTGAAATACTTGAGCATCGAATCGCGGAAATATCTCTGCGACCTGCCGCGGGGCACCTGTTTGAAGCTCTGCCCGACATAATCGATGCACTCGGCCGCCGGCGTATACCAGACCTCTCCGCCGGCCTCGCGGACCCGCCGGCAATAATCCACCTCCTCGAACCAAAGGAAAAATCGCTCATCCAGTAAGCCGACTTTTTCAACGGTTTCTTTTCTCATCATAAAAAATCCGCCTCGGACCGAATCGACTTTCGCCGGCTCGGAATAATCGAAATCGGCTACGATATAATTATCCAGAATTTTCGGAAAAAGATGCGGCAGTTTCAAAACGATCGCCAGCTGGTCCCAGACGCTCGGAAAACGCCGGACATGCTTGATCGTCTCGCCCTGTTCATTGACTAAATGGCAGCCGGCGACCCCTGCCCGCGGATTGGCTCGCATCCATCCGACCATCTTGGCCAAAGCGTCCGGTTTGACGCGCATGTCCGGATTCAAGAGCAAAACAAAGTCGCCTTTCGCCTCTTTTATCGCCTGGTTATTGGCTTTGGCAAAACCCAGGTTGTCGGAATTGGCAATTAATTTAACCCCGTGAAATGTCGCATCGCGACCCTCGCCGGGCGAGGATTTCACGGGGTGAACCTCCGGAAATTCATCCCTGACCATCTCAGCCGTGCCGTCGCCGGAATCATTATCGACCACGAACACCTCAAAACTGATTTCACTCGCCTCGCTCGTGCTCGGACGGAGCGGGCGCGAACTCAAAAAAAGCGCGGCCAGATTTTCCCGCAGCTTGTCCTTCACTTTCCAGGAAACTATTATTATCGATAAATCCATATATTAAAATCTTTCCGGCGCCATCTTTCTAACTCTTTCAATATGGCTCCAATCATGGCAATCATAAATTCCCGCAAAATATTTGCCGGCTTCAATCTCGATTTTTTTAATCTCTTTTTTGGTAATGATGTGCTTGTTTAAACTGCCGGCGTCTGCCGGTTACTCTTTCATCAGTTTTTCAAGATGACCCTTGATTTTTATACGCTTCTTCAGCTGTTCCCGCCTCTCTTCGATCTGTTTTCTTAATTTAAACAATCGCCACCACTGCTTAATGACGTGCGGCTCACGGACTAATACATATAAATTGCTCTTAATCTCATACCATAAAGTTTTCAGGCGAACGCCGGTTGAATAATCATCGTTCAGAATTTTTTGCAAAATTATGTGATGATTCAGCCAGGACCACTCTTTGTATTCTTTTTTCCTGCTCTGCCGGCCCTTGATGATATTTAGAATTCCTTTGCCGCGTCCGGCGACGGTGCGATCATGATAAACGACTGCTGTCGGTGCGTAAATACTCTTGTAACCGGCTAATTGCAGACGATATGACAGATCAACATCTTCTTTGTACATAAACATCAGCTCGTCAAAATACTCCTTGCCGCCGTCATCTCTGATAAAAGCCACGTCGTCAATCGCTGAAAGCCGATAGATCGCAACGGCACCGCTTGAACCGAAAACTTCCTCTTCAATGTCGTATTGACCATGATCAATTTCACCTTGTCCTCGATCGATAAACCGGTGCTCCTTGGTGATTTCAATACCGACCGAATCAATAAAATTTGTCTTCCCCTCGCCATTGGCGTCTCTTTCGTCGAAGTTCCAGCGTTTTATTTTGCAGGTGGCTGAACCGATCTGGGGTGTCTTCATCACCGAATTAACCAACTCGGAAACTACGTTCGGTTCATAAACCATATCCAGATTACTCGCCATAAAATAGTCCGCACCGAGATCAATGGCTTTTTTGATCATCAGATTATACGCCTTGGCGTAACCGAGATTTTCGCCGGTCCTGATGATCGTTGCTTCTGGACAATTTGCCTTTAACCAGGCCTGATTATCGTTTTCTTCTGCCGGGCTGTTATCAACAAAGATCAGATCA
>JAJYMT010000060.1 GCA_021786695.1 bacterium | reverse complement strand
CTTTGTGGTATGATTTTTAATATAAATTTGGTCTTTTGATTTACATTTACTGGTATTTATTCCTAAGATATAAATCTAAGGAGGGGGTCTGATCCGATGCAAAACGCACAGACGCACAACGCCGGAGTTATACCCGACGCATTGCTCGGGCGCGAAGAGACCGTGCTGGTGATCGAGGATGATCCTGGATTGCAAGACACCATCCGGAACGTCCTCGAGGACTTCAACTATCGGCCGCTTGTAGCCGATCGCGGGCACGAAGGCGTCGCGCTCTGGCTCAAGCACCGGAGCGAGATCAGCGCCATCATCTCCGACTTCAACCTGCCGGACGAGGACGGCGACGTGGTGGCCAGAACCATCCGCCACTACGACCCGCGGGTCAAGATCATGATCTTTTCGGGCGCCAAGCCCGGAGAGCTCAAGCGATTGCCGGAGGGCGTGCCGGTGCTTCCCAAGCCGGCCAGGGCGACCCAGATCGCCGCCTTCTTGAAGCAGCTGCTCGAAACGTAATTCTCGGCCCCGTTCGGATTCGGACGGGGCTTTTCAATTTGCCCGCGTCGGTTTTTTTTGATATACTATGTCTAATATTTTAACGCTCTTTCTATCTATCCGGCGTTCATCAACTACCAGATCGAGGAGGATTCGATGCGGGACAAGTGGAACGGCGACCAGAACGGAAACGGTCAGGAAAGACCGGGAAAAGCCGAGGCCCAGGAGACCTCGCAAATCATGCGCGACCTGTTGAGTCCGTACCAAAACGCCGACGGCAAAAGGCAAATCGTGCACGTGAAATACATTTCCGAGGACTGGGAGGTGCTGACGCACAAATACGATCTGTGGAACCGCACCGATCTGCTGCAGGAAATGATCGTCAATATCAAAAAGTTGCGGAACGAAACCGACCGCCTTAACGCCCTGATGATCATGGGCACCGGCATTCTCTCCCACAAGGAAAATCCGGTAACGATCGATCTCTTGGCGAAAATGGTCGGACTATTGACCAACCTGCCCGCGGATGGAAACGGCATTACCACGGTCAAACGGATCCTGTTCGGAAAATTCCGCCGCTACCTGGACTCCGCGGAACAGTTCTGCGGCGCCGACGGCCTGCCGCGAAACATCCGGCATATCCGCAAAATCCTCGAGGAGGGTATAAACATAATCTAAGGAAGAAAAAAGATCCCAACATATCGGGATCTTTTTCTATTTTTAATCGTATCGATTTTATTGTTCTTTCTTCGCATCGATCTTTTCGAATCCGAGCACCTTGAAGCCGAAATAAACCACCGCCGCAATGATAGCGAAATCGATCAAGCCGGCCAAGAAGCGCCCGTACATGATCGAGCTGTAATGCAGGCCGGAGAGGCCCTCGACCGAACCGAAAATCAGGCCGATTCCCGGCTGGATGATGTCATTGACCAGCGAGGTGACCACCTTCTGGACGGCCGCGCCAAGGATAAAGCCGATAGCCAGGCCGACCACGCCCTGCTCCCTGATGAATCTGATAAATCCGCCCACAGTTTTCTTAATCATAAATTTACTATTACCTAATATTTTACGCCAACTGTGTAATTTGGCAAGTATTTACCGCCCCCTGGCAATTGATTCTGATTTGTTATAATATGTTGATATGGATAAATCGATTTTACCCGATATCATGACCCACCTGAAAGACGAGGAGGCGGCGGAAAGCCGGCTGATCGCTCTTTACCTTGCCTTGCTCCAGTCCGGCGTGGAACTGTGCCTGCCACGGGAGCGGCACGCCGATTTCCAGAAAAAACTGGCGATTCTGCAAAAAGATTCAGAGCGGCACAAAAAAATGATCGACGGATTGGTTAAAAAATATCAAAGCGCATAATTTTATGAAAAAAACCACCGGCTGCACCATGAGCAAGCAGGCGATCATCGCCGATCTTGACGAAGGACTGAAGGCGGAATACCGCGCGCTCGACCTATGTAATTTTTTGTTGACGACTTTACCGGATGAAGCGGATAAAAAAGTAATCGCCCGGATCGCCAAAGACGAGGAAAGGCATATCGAGATCGCCAAAGAATTGAAAAATGAAATCATAAATTTCTACGGCCATTGACCGATCAACCGGCCGGACACGCTGAAAATTATCATCGATAAAAGGCGCTACCGGGTAGCGCCTTTTGCCTGCTTTTTTTTCTTGCGACGGCCGGCGAAATAACCGATGCCGGCGGCGGCCAGCGCGACCGGCACGGCCAGCGGAGCGAGCAATTCGACCAGTTCGGAGATTTTTACCGGCGGTGAGCCGAACGGTTTCGGTTCGGCTAACATCTTGGCCTTCCGGGCGCGCTCAAGTATGTCGGCCAATTCTTCGTCGGTCGGCTTAATCAGACGCGAGAGCGGCTCGATCACCCGGGTGGCGAATTCGGGGCTGTTCATCAGCCGCTGGAAGACCTCATGGCTGCCGGAACGGTATGCCCCGTATAAAAAGCCGAAGACCGACAACAGCTCCCTGCGGATTTCCGATTTCATGGCGCCTCCTTTCAGGTTGCTACCGGTTAATTTTTAATGTACGTTTTTGTTGTTGAATTTTTTTCCTCTGTCGGGGTGCGGAGAATTGAACTCCGGCTACATGCACCCCATGCATGCGTACTACCGTTATACTACACCCCGGAAAAATTATAAAAGCTCCGCCAAGGGCTAATCAAGAATTGGCCTTTTTGGAGAGCTTGCGCTCCCGAAATGGGGCGCCGCGGATGCGGCCGCTCGATCAAGCCCGAAACAAGAAGAAAATCCTCTGGCTCGGAGCCGAATCGATTTCCCCTAGAAACCTATGCCGGACGCCGAGGCGAACGGCAAAACGGTCTGCCAATTCATAAAGTTTGATCCAAAACTTGCATTAGCCCTTGGCGGAGCTCTATGGAGCCAATCTCTGAATAAAAATATATCACTTGCGTAAAAAAAATAAAAGGGGGCGGATTTCTCCGCCCCCGGTCCGGTCAAGTCGCGACCGGTTCACGCTCATCGGTCCGGTCCGTCGTCAGCAGACCGCGCCGTTCCATCTCGTCGATCGCCCGGCGGAGCTTTTCCATGTTGCCCTCGGCCAGGCAGTTTGCCACCACGATCTTGAGATCCCGATCCGACATCCGTTCCATCGCAATCCTCCCGTTTCGAATGTTTGCCGCCGGTTTCAGATAACGGCCAGTACCTTTTCGTCCTTGCCTACCGCACGCTCCCTTTGCTCGATCCGGCAAGCCAGCTCTCCGTGCGCCAGCCGCGCTTTTTCCGCCTGGGCCGATCCGCCCCAGCCCAGAAAATCACCGATGATTCCGAGCAATTCCTTGTACGAATACTCCTTCAGCTGCTCCGCAGTCGGACCCGCCGCTCCCATGTCTTCCTCCTTCTTTGCCCTCGTCTCGGGGCTGGTAGTCAAAGATTGAAAGAACAAAAAACCGGACCCCGCGTTCGGAGTCCGGTTCGGTATGAAATTTATCTTCTGCTTACGATAAATCGATACGCGACAAAACCGAACTCCGCGAGCCCCAAAAGCTAAAATAGAAAAAATTCGGTTTTATCGCTATCATCTGATTCATATTGGTATTATAGCAAATATTTATGCTTTTGCAATAAGCAAATGAAAAGGGCGGCCGTGTTTAAGCCGCCCTTTTGTTCCGGGCCTTCCTAGAAGGGTAAAACCCTGATGTTCCCGCGGCTGTCCCGTTCGAATTTCGGCCTGGGCCGACCTTCTTGCGGACGGGGTGCCGGCGTCGGATCGGCCGTTTTCGAGCCGGTCGATCGTCGGTCAAGCAGTTCGGTGCGTTCCGATGCCGCGCCTTGCTCGGACTTCAGTTTCATCGCGCCACCTCCTTGATCCTTTGGTTTAGAAGCCCCCGGAACAACAAAGAGGCCGGTTCTTTTGGAACCGGCCTCCGTTGTTTTCCCTAGTGAGTTTTACTTTCTTCGAGTAAAACACCACAAAGAACAAACCTTGCGGCCGGAGACGCCGAGGAGCAGCAGGTTGGTTTTTTGTAATGTATTACGCATATCTTCGCTGTTAATAATTATAGCAAATCTATATAAGGTGTCAATTTGTAAAAAACGGGGGGAGTGCGTCTCCCCCCGGAAATGACCTTCGGCCCGTCAGCAGGTAGCGGCGACCGGCGAAACCGCGATCACCCGTACGTTCGCCCGCAGTTCGTGCAGGTAGATGGTGGTGGCGAGGTTCAGCTCTTTCGAGACCAGCTGCCCCTCCTGGTTGATCTTGCAGGTGAACCTCTGGGCGAGGATCTCGGTCGCCCTCCTTTTGTCTTCCTCGACATCGAGGCGAACCGCCCGCTGCTCTCCGCAATGCTCGATCGCCGTCACCACGTAAAGACCGTTTTCCATCCGCTCCTCCTTTTGTCCGGAAGTTAAACTGCGGCTGCTTGCTTTGGTTTCTGTCGCGGCTGGTCCAAATCGCTTGCCAGCGGCAAGGCCTGGTCGTAGAGCCGCCGGCAGTTGGCGCCCAGATTGCTGCCGCTTTCCGCCGGTTCTTGCCGGCAGTTGGCGCACAGACCTTTAACCGCCGAGACGGTTTTCAATTTTTCCTCCTCCAGGGATAGATTTTCGCCCGCGGGCGATAGAAAGAACGATCGTATTTAAACTAATAAACAATAATGGTGGGAGGGAGGGGTCGGCTTGTGGCTCTCCCCTCCCTCGCGAAGGACGGATCCGGGTATCTTCACCGCCCTATTCGAAAAACTTGACCAGCGTCGGTCCGGCCACGAACCGCGCCTTCCGCGCAGTCGGCCGGACCGACGCCGGTTACTGCCGTAACCGCCGGCAGTTAACAGCAGTTTGCCAGGTGGTAGATCAGGTTCTGAACCCTTACCATCTCTCGGCCGATTTCCGCCAGCCGCCGCTTGTTGGCGCCGGCGTTCGCGGGTCCTTCGATCGTCAGCCGATGTTCGTACCGTTTCTTTTCCGCCGTCAGACGGGCCAGTTCGACCGTCAGGTCGCCTGCCTGTTCGCGGAAATCGGCCTCCGCGTCATCCTCATCGATCGCGAGACCACGGATCCCTACCTGTAGCGCCCTCAAATTACTCTGTGTCCGGCTCATGCGTTTCCCTCCTTCGGATGGTGATATGATCGGCTCTTCGGCCGAATTAACATCAATGAACATTTAGAAAACCACCCTTCGTTGCCTCTGGGTGGTTCTGATTATTTGAATCTGTTGATTCTTATCAGTTCTTCGCCACCCAGAAATCGAATGCAATAGCAAGGACGCCAATCACGAGAGTGATGACGGCCTTGGCGGTGCAGAACATTTTTCTGGTGGCTTTCAACATATGATATATCTATCCTTAAGATTAGCCAAAAACTTTCTCTAAGTCAAACTACTATTAAATATTTAATATTAGCTAAATAATATCCAATTTTTAGCAACGAAAGATTATCTTAGCAATCTTTTCCACAGCGGTCAAGAATCTACTCCCGCTCGTCTTCCGCGTACAGCACCTCCAAATCGAGCCGCTCCCAGCCGTGAAGTTCCTCCGGCTTGAAAAAACGGTTGATTTCCTTGACCGCGTTCTCCACGCTGTCCGAGGCGTGCACGATATTGGCCTGAACGCTCATGGAAAAATCGCCGCGGATGGTGCCGGCGTCGGCCCGCCGGCCCATGGTCTCGCCGGTTATCAGCCGCACGCTCGCCACCGCTTCGAGCCCCTCGAGCGCCAGCACGATCACCGGCCAGCCCTTCATAAATTTGGCAATCCGGGGAAAAAACGGCTTGTCGGCCAGGTGGCCGTAGTGATCGGCCAGAATCGCGTCGTCCAGACGGATCATCTTCATGGCGACCAGCTTCAGTCCTTTGCGCTCGAAGCGGGAAATTATCTCACCCACCAAACTGCGGTTAAGCGCGTCTGGCTTGATGATAATCAGGGTTTTTTCTTCTCTTGGTTTTGCCATATTGCTTGCTTTTAGATAAATAAAAACGGAATCGAAAATCCGCTCCAAACGACACTGGCTTATTCCAGATACTTTTTCACCTTATCGCTTACCTGCTCCGGCGTCAAGCTGGCTTTGACTAGGTAGTCGGCCGCCCCCAGTTTCTCGCCCTTGGCGCGATCCTCGTCCGTACCCAGGTTGGTTAAGAGCACCACCGGTATCTTTTTGGTCTTTGGGTCATCTTTCAGTTCCTCCAAAACCGCGAAACCGTCGAGTTGCGGCATGATCACGTCAAGCATGATCAGATCCGGCTTTTCCTCTTTGGCGATTTCGAGCCCATCCGCGCCGTTATCGGCGGAGAGCACCTCGTAGACGCCCTCCGATTGCAATTTGGTCTTGTACATCGTGGATAGCATCTGGTCGTCTTCCACGATCAGGATTCTTTTCTTTTCCCCTGCCATATCGGTTTAATATGCTTATGATTATTTATTATTGATATGATAGCATCTGTCGGCGGTTATTTCAACCGACGGGACGCTATTTTCCCGTCTTTATGGAAAGTCCGCGGCCGTCGCTCTTAAAATGCAGGTCGCCTTGCCGGTCGGTGCGCAGGATCCGCGCACCGAGCCGTTCCAGCCGTTTTAGCACCCGCCGGCTGGGGTGGCCGAACTTGTTGCCCTCTCCGACCGAGATGACGGCGAATTCCGGCGCTACCCGCGCCAAAAATTCTTCACTTGAGCTATTGTCCGAACCGTGGTGGCTGATCTTTACCGTCCGGGCGGCGAGCGCGTCCGGCGCGGCCGCCTCGAGCGAACGTTCGCCGGCCGCTTCCAGGTCGCCCAAAAAAAGAAAACGGTTGTTTCCATCGACCAGACGCAGAACGATCGAGGTGTCGTTGCTGTTTTCGGCCGTCCGGCCGCTTAAATTTTCTCGCGGCCACAGCACTTCCAAAAACAACTTACCGCCCAAATCAATGGTCTGCGGCCGTTCGATCAACACGGCGGAGATGTTTTTTCTTTTAACTGTCGCCAGCAACGCGGTATAACTCGGAGAGTAATCGACCAGGCCGGTATAGGC
The DNA here is from genome assembly GCA_021786695.1 of bacterium. Lineage (GTDB taxonomy): Bacteria > Patescibacteriota > Patescibacteriia > Patescibacteriales > GWE2-39-37 > JAJYMT01. The sequence continues at coordinate 8,329 of JAJYMT010000060.1, read as the reverse complement.
GAAGCGTCTGATGTTGAAGCGCTCTGCCGCGAGCGCCAGGCCGGCCGAGTGATCGTCGTCAGGATGGGTGAGTACCGCAAGGTCGATAGTTTTATCCCACCAGGACAAATTGCGGGCGAGCGCCGGCAAGACCGAGCGGTCCGGCCCGCCGTCGACGAGGATATTCTGCCCGAGGGGGGTTTTGATCAAGATGCTATCGCCTTGCCCCACATCCAAAAAAACCACCTCGGTCTGGCGCGGCTTGCCCTGCTCGTAATAATAAAAAGCCGCGCCGGCGAGCGCGATAATTATTACAACTATTATTAGCCAAAAATATCGGTTTTTCATTGACTTTTAACTCGGCTTGTGCTATACTTAATATTATGGATGAAAGCCGACGACGATCGGCCCGTCCGGCACCCCGGAATCATTGGCTGATAGAAATCAGCCGTTGTCGGACCTCCGACATCAATTCCGGCCCCCGGACCTCCATCCGAAGAAGCACAAAGCACCTTCGCCACCTCCCAAGGGGACTCGCGTTTACGCCGGTCCCCTTTCTCATTGATTGCGATTTGCCAGATAGCGGCTCATCGGCCCCAAGAGGCCGAGCTGGATGGTCGGCGTCAGGCCGGTTTTCAGGATCGGGATGATCGGCATCGCGGAGGAATACTGCCAGCGGTCGGTCGCGAGCGCCCACTTTTCCAAAATGATTGCCGTGACGAGTCCCAAAAAAAGCAAGAGCCGGTAGCGGCTCTTTTTTTGTTTAAGCGGAGCGGCCAGAAAAGAAAAAAATAAAATCAACGCGGCGTCGACCAGGGCGGCGCGTAACAGAATCAGTTCAGTGATTGATCCGCCGCGGTAATGAAGATATAGCGGCGCGTGCAGGTTTTCCCAGACGAAATTAAAAATGAAGGCGAAGGAAAAAACCTTAAGATAAATCCTCATCGGTTTCATTCAGGGTAAAATCAAGGATGCGGTCCGTATTTTCAAACAGGAAGCGGCCGCGGAAATTCTTGCCGGCGAGAAACAACGGCAGCCAGTGCCGGTCGTCCGGCCACATCCGGTCGAAGGGCAGCTCGGAAAAATTAAACCAGACCGGCCTCATCTCCTCCGATTCGATCGGCTCGCCGCTGAATTCTTGCGTTGAAAAGATATGGACTTCGAGCTCCTCGGGATTGTCTTGAAACACAAAATCGATTATGCCGCGTCTGGACAGGCCGCCGACTTCAATACCCGCCTCTTCCCTCGTTTCCCGCCTGGCCGCGTCTTCGACTGATTCGCCGGGCAAGAGTTTGCCGCCGAAGCCGTTCCAACGCCCCTGCCCGAAGCCGCGCTTTTTCAGTCCGAGCAGGAGACGGCGGTCATCGTGCACCAGGCAAAGCGTCATAATTTTTTTAGAGTTAGGATGAGCCATATATAACTAACCTGTAATTGTTAATTCGTAATTGTTAATTCGTAATTGTTAATTCGTAATTGTTAATTGTTTTTTCACCAGCTCCCTCCTCCGCCGCCGCCGAAGCCGCCGCCCCCAAATCCGCCGCCGAAGCCGGAACCGTGGCCGGCGGCCGAAGCACCGAGCAGGGCACTCGATTTGGTGGTAAAGTTGCGGAGCGAGTCGGTCAGGATCAGCGCGTTGAAGGCGCCGTGGTTGTAAGAGCCGTACCAGGCCGGGTTTGTATTTTCGTAGATGCCGGCGAACTGCGCCGCCCATTCCTTTTCCACTTTAAGACAAATCGCGTAAGGCAACATTTTCTCGAATACCGCCGGATTTTTCTCCGGCGCGTTAGCAAATTCCAGCCGGTCTTTTTCCGCCACCCGCAAATATTCTTTGAGTCCCAGGATATACTCCCGCGCGGCCACGCCCTTGGCGGTGCGCGCCGGCATAAACCAGCCGAAAATCATCGTTATCGCGCCGCTCGCGATCAGCGCCGCCATCGCCGGCCAGTTGTCCTGCCAGTTGAAAAAGACGAAACCGGCGGTGGCGATCACCCCGCCGGCCGACAGATACCAGGCCCTGATCCTGCCCGGATCGCCGGCAAAATATCCTTTGGCGACGGCGGCTGAATATATCATCTCTTTGATCTTCGCCAGATCCTTATAGAAGGTCTTTTTTAATTCTGACAATTTGACCTCGGTTCTGCCCTTGAAGATCGCGGTCAGGAGATAGCGGTCGAAATCGTTCGGCAGGCCGTCCTGCTCTTTCAATTTCATGAATTGATAATCTTCGCTTTGAAACAGCCCCTCGCCCTTGATCTGGTTGATCTTCAGATAGCCGGCGACTGCCAGGTGGATGATTTCGGCCGAGATGTCCAGGTTGTCCGCCTCCTCGTCGACCACGGTGCCGACCTCGGCCGGACTGAGACGGTCCGGCGCGTCATACTGCGGGATAATCACACCTTTGCCGCGCGGATCGCGGCCGCGCGCGTACCAGAGATAAAACATCACGACCAGAGCCAAGAGCGGCAAAAATAAGATATAGTTGTCCCGCAGAAACGCCAGGACCTCGGCGAGCGCGTCCGGTTTGGCAACCAGTCCCTTGGGCCAGCCGACGACGACCGTCAATCCGCTCTCGGGCACCAGGCCGGTTTGCTTGAACTCGATCTGTCCGGCCCGGTCAGCGGCCCAGTCGGGAAACAAAATATTGGAGCAACTCGTCTGGCTGCCGGGCGCGCCGCCATAGCAGGCGCTTTTTAAGTCCTTAAGCGGCAGTGATTCCGGTAAAATGACGAGCGCGTCCGCCTGATTGATCGGCACCTGCCAGTCCCCTCCGGTAGCGTTCCAATAGAGTTCGTCGTGATCGTCAAAATAATTGATCGCCCGACCGGCCTCGTAAGAAATCACATAGGTCTTTTTGCCGCTTAAAGTCCGGTCGGGATCGCCGATCTTCAGGTGCAAGACGCCGCCTGACCGGCTCGTGTTGAACGGCTCGGCCCGTCCCGTCTGATCGGTGACGGTAATACCGCCAAGACGCAAAGAAAAACGGCCGTTTGCCGTTTGATAAGAATAAGGAATGTCGCGGTAGATGCCATGCTTGGCCTCCGCTCCGAAATCATAGGCGATCGATTCCCGCACCGTAATCGTGCCATCCGTTTTTATTTCGATGCGCACGGAAAAATTGTCGATCTGCTCGCTTGCCTGCGCCACCTGGACGAAACAAACTCCCAAAAGCAACGCACCGGCAAACAATATCTTTTTCATACCTGTCCCGAAATAACGGCCGAAAATCCGGCCGCCAGATGTAAAACCCGCCTGACAATTGCTGCCAAGCGGGATTTTTATTATTTTTTCTTGCTGGTGGAGGTCGGCTTGACGGCCGGCGTCGGCGGCTGCTGCGGCGATACCCGCTTGCCGCTTTCCAGCCGTTTCAGGTTGCTGGTGTTCTGTTCCACCTGCCTGGTCAGGGAGGCCATGTTCATCACGGCGCTGATATAGACGCCGAGCGCCGCCAGGCCGAGAGCGATGACCAGAAAAACATACCCCTTGTTTTTCATAATGATGGCTGATTAATAACTGCTCTTATAATCAATATTTTAACACAATCCGGACTTAGCGGCAACCGTCAGCGGACCTTGGGGTTGGTGTTGAATATTTTGGCGCGGATCAGTTCGTCGAGCCGCAAACGGGGATTTTCATATGTTTTGCCGGCCGCCGCGGAGGCGGCGGGGTTTCCGGTCAGAAACTTCTGCAGCCGCGCGCGGTCTCCGAAAACAAACCAGAAACCGGCGACCACCAAACCGGCGAGGAGCATAATCGTTCCGACTACCACAACCAGCATTTTTAAAAGCGGCCAGCGGTAAATCCGATTTTTCGCTCCCTCCTTGAGCAACCGGCGGCTCCGCTCGGGTAAAGCGTTGATTTGTCCGTTAGTCGATTTCATTTTTCAATAATATCATACAATTTTTTTCCTGGCTATCAGGAAAAAAATCAACGAATAGTAGGCGGCCAGCCACCAGACGGAAGCGATTTTGAGGTCCACGGCCGCCCATGAAGGAGCGGCGAACAGGGCGGCTGAAGCAAGCAGGTATTTCAGGAGCAGGCGCGCCGGCAGGAAAAAATATACGGCGGCGGCCGGTAAAATGAGCGATAGGCCGAGCGCGGCGAAGACCGCGACCGTGAGCGGCCCGAGCACCCAGAGCGAGGCCAGATTGGCGAGCGGCGAGATCAGCGAAACGAGCGAAAAATTATAGGCCACGAGCGGCCAGGTCAGGACCTGTGCGGCGAGCGTCAAGGTGGCCGCCTGCCGTACGGCCTTGAACTTGTCTCCCATCAAGCGGGCGGAGCGGCGGTCGAGCGGTTCGAAAAAAAGCACGATGCTCAAAAGCGCCGCGAAGCTCAAGATGAAGCCGAGGTCGTCGGCGAGCAGTCGCGGTTCGAAAACGAGCATCGCGGTGGCGGCGGCGAAAAGCGAGTTGCGGATGCTTGAAAGCCGGCCTGCCTGGACCGCGAGCATAAAGAGAAAGCCCATCACGCCGGCGCGCACCGCCGAGGCCGGCGCGCCGATCAGGACGATATAAAGGGCGATGATCGCCGACGAGGCGTAAAAAATCTGCCGGCGCCAAAACCCGAGCGCCAACAGCAACCAGGATAAAAAAATCGCGATGATGGTGATGTTCATGCCGGAGATCGCCACGATGTGCGACAGGCCGGTGCGGCTGAAATCATTTTTGACCTCGGACGGCAAGCCCTGGTCGCTGCCCAAAAACATGCCGACGCCCAGAGCGGCTTCCGGCTCGCTCAAGCCGGTGTTCAAACTCGTTCGCAGGACGTTTTTGAGCCGCAGCATCAGGCCGAACGATCGCTCCAAAACGCCGAGCGGCGCCGGCGGATCAATGGCTTTGATTTCCGGAAAAAAACATAACGAATAGATATCGTAGCGCGCCAGATAACGGCTGTAAGAAAAATCGGCGCGGTCGCGCGGCGCCTGCAGTTTGCAGCTGAATTCCAGCCGCTGGCCGAACTCCATTCTCGGATAAAGTTTGTTCGAAAGCAAAATCCTGCCGGCGAGTTCGCGGCCGTCCAACTTCAAATCACCAACTTCATATTTGACCTGGTCGAGTCGCTGGTCCGGCTCGGCGATGATCCGGCCGCTTAATTCCATCTTCTGACCGTTGTAATACCAGACATAACCCGGCCCGATGGCCGGAGCGGTGAGCGAATAACGCCACAGGGCGAAAAAAAGAGCGGCGGCAATTAGACCGCCGAGACGAAGCCGCGGACCGGACCAAAAAATTATCGATAACGCTAGCGAGCCGACGAGCAGGCAGAACAAAAATAAAGGCGAACCCGGCCGGCCGGTCGGCGACCAGGAGGCAATGGCGATGCCGGCGAGAAAAGCCAGACAGATTAAATAAAACTGCCGCGATCTGGAAAATTCTTTCATTTTGAAAAGGGGCCCGACTGCTCGGACCCCGTGAAATTGATTCCCGTCTACCACACCGGGCAGACCTCGGAACAGTCCAGGATGAGGAATTCCTCCTGGTCGAAAATCTGCGCCAGATCCAGGTAGATCTCCTCGAGCGACCTGCCGGCCTCGGCCAACAGGTCATCCACCCGGATGCGCACCTTACTGTCGTCCTCGACCTCCGCAACCAAGCTGTAGGCCTGCAGTTCGGTCTTAATCTCCTCCACCCGGGTGGCGAAGAGCGACCTCAACTGCACCAGGTGTTCCTGGCAACACTGCCGGCTCGAAAGAATCTTCTCGACCGCGCTTTCGCTCAGTTTGACCAGTATCAGTATCGGCTCCATCATTCACCTCCCCGAAAGTGGTTGGATCTAATTTCTATTCAATCTTAAATGGTCTTCGATGAATCCGTCAAGTCCGCCGTCAAGCACCCGCCTGATATCGGTCTCTTCATAATCGGTGCGGTGATCCTTGACCAGTTGATAGGGCTGCATCACGTAGGAGCGGATCTGTTTGCCCCATTCGGCCTTCTGCGCTTCGCCTTTCAGCTTGCGTTCCTCGGCCGAGCGGGCGTCTTCTTCCCTGAGCGCGAGCTTCGAGCGCAGAATCTTCAGCGCCATTTCGCGGTTCTGATGCTGGCTGCGCTCGCTCTGGCTGGCGGTGATGATACCGGTCGGCAGATGGGTGATGCGCACCGCGCTCTCGATCTTGTTGACGTTCTGGCCGCCCGGACCGCCGGCGCGGAAGGTATCGATCTTCAGCTCCTCCGGTTTGATTTCGACGGTCGCGACTTCCGCCAGTTCAGGAATGACCTCGACCAGCGCGAACGAGGTATGGCGCATGCCCTCGGCGTCGAAGGGCGAGATGCGTACCAGGCGATGTACGCCCGACTCGCTCTTCAAATAACCGTAGGCATAGGCCCCGGAAATATGAACGGTCATCGATTTGATGCCGGCCTCGTTGCCGTAGTTCTGCTCGACGATTTCCGCCCTGAAGCCCTTGCGCTCCGCGAACCGCAGATACATCCGCGAAAGGATCTCGGCCCAGTCCTGGGCGTCTACGCCGCCGGTGCCGGCATGGATCGAAAGGATGGCACTCGAGCGGTCGTACTTGCCGGAAAATAAAAAAAGGAATTCAAAATCGGCTAGCTGCTTTTTAAGTTCTTGGTACTTCTTTTCCAGTTCGTCGTGGAGCGAATCGTCGCCCTCCTTGGCCGCTACCGCCGCCAGCTGCTCCAGGTCGGTGATTTCCGTTTTTATCCTCTGCCACTTGCCTACCTCCCGTTCCAGTTCTTCGGCTTTTTTTCCAACCTCGACCGCCCGTTCGCGGTTCTGCCAAAAATCCGGCCGACTCATCTCGGCCTTAAGTTGGTTGATCTCTTCGATTTGCCGGTCGACATCAAAGTAACCTCCATAGATCCAGGAGTTTTTCTCTGAGTTCTTCTAAATTTTTTAAAAGATGTTCCATATATTAACTACGAAATTATCACCGCCTTCGGCGGGATCCCGCCCTCAATAAATGAATTTCGGTGGCGGGACAAATATTATCACAAATTTACAAATAATTCTAAAATCGACTACCAGGTTGATGATTTTTTTATTTAAGGGATCCCTCGTCGCCTCGTCTGCCCGCAAGCGGGCGAGCCGGGTCTCCTCGGGATGACAGCTAACGCTGTCATTTCATCTCCTCCAGCGTCACTTTTACCGTCTTCTCTGCTCCGCGATGGAGGACTTTGAGCGACGCTTCGTCTCCGACGTTCAACTTGGCGAGCGCGGACGGCAGATCGTTTTTTTCGTCCAGCCGCTGGCCGTTCAGTTCCAAGATGATGTCGTTTTCGACCAGGCCGGCCTTGTCGGCCGGCGAGCCGGGTACGACCGCCAGATCGGTCTGGTTCTGGCCGCGCACCACCAGCGCGCCGTAATCGACGGCGAGCTTATTGGCGACGGCGATCTCCTTGGTAATCATGGTGAAACGCACGCCCAGCCAGGGGCGGACGATCCGTCCGGTTTTTTTGACGCTCTCGATGCTTTTTTTAAGTTCGTTGATCGGGATGGCGAAGCCGATATTCTGCGCGCCTTGGGCGATGGCGGTATTAACTCCGATTACCTGGCCGGCGATATTGAGTAACGGGCCGCCGGAGTTGCCCGGGTTGATCGAGGCGTCGGTCTGAATTACGCCGGTGAGGTTTTCGCTGCCAATGCCGGCGCCGCCGGCCGTGATCGAACGGGAGAGGCCGGAGATCACGCCGCGCGAGACCGTATTCCGGAATTCGCCGAGCGCGTTGCCGATGGCGATCACCGTTTGCCCGACTTTGATTTTCGCGCTGTCGCCCAATTCGACGGTCGGCAGATTTCCGGCTTCGATCTTCAAAACGGCCAGGTCGTTGATCGGATCGCGGGCCAGCACCCTGGCGGTGTATTTCTTTCCGCTGTTCATCAGCACCGTATACTCGGCTTCGGTATCGGTGACCACGTGCTTGTTGGTGACGATAAAACCGTCGGTGCTAACGACGAAGCCGGTGCCGCCGCCGATCTCTTTCTTTTCCGTTCCGTTCTGCCGGTACTGCGGGACCTGGAAATCGAAACCGTCGCCGAAGAATTGGCGGAAAAAATCCGAGCCGAACGGACTGCCGTTGAACTGTTCGATCTTGGGCAGGTCCTTGGTGACGATGATGCTGACTACCGCCGGCGAAACCCGCTCCACGGACGACACGATCGCCGAATCCTCTTCCACTACCCGGACCGAACTTTGGCTTGCGGGCGGCTGCAAGCTGCGATGAAAAACGTTAGTTGCCAACCATTCGACCAGGGGACGGCTCTGGGCCGCGCCGAAACCGACCAAAAAACCGGCCGCGCCGCCGAAAACCGTGCCGCAGATGATGGAAATAATCGCGCTTACGGCGATAATTTTTCTGGCACTATAGTTTTTTTCCATACTTTTAAAATTTAC
>JAJYMT010000016.1 GCA_021786695.1 bacterium | reverse complement strand
TCTTGAACCAGAAGGGCCAGCGAATGAAGTGCGTCTATGTCGCGATCGGACAGAAAGAATCGAAAATCGCCAACATCGTGGCCCGGCTCGAAGCAGCCGGCGCGCTTGAATATACCACCGTGGTCTTGGCCGGCGCCTCCGATCCGGCTTCCTTATTATATATCGCGCCGTACGCCGGTTGCGCCATCGCCGAATATTTTTTGGATAAGGGCGAGGACGTGTTGATCATTTACGATGACCTGTCCAAACACGCCGCGGCCTATCGCGAAATTTCCTTGCTACTCCGCCGTCCTCCTGGTCGCGAGGCCTATCCAGGCGACGTGTTTTATCTGCACTCCCGCCTGCTCGAACGATCCTGCAAATTGAATCCGGATTTCGGCGGCGGCTCCATCACCGCCCTGCCGGTGATCGAGACCCAGGCCGGCGATATGTCCGCCTACATCCCGACCAACGTGATTTCCATCACCGACGGGCAGATTTATCTGATGCCGGAACTTTTCTACCAGGGTAACCGTCCGGCGGTGGACGCCGGCCTTTCCGTTTCCCGCGTCGGTTCCAGCGCGCAGATCAAAGCGATGAAAAAAGTGGCGGGCAAGATGCGGCTTGAGGCCGCACAGTATCGCGAGCTGGCCGCCTTCGCCCAGTTTTCTTCAGACCTGGACGCCGATACCAAGGCAAAACTGGAGCGCGGCAAGCGGCTGACGGAAATATTCAAGCAGGACCAGTATGCTCCGATCGCGGTGGAAAAGCAGGTGATGATCTATTTCGCGCTGGTAAACGGCTTGCTCGACAATGTGCCGGTGAACAAGATCGGGGAGTTTGAAGCAGGGCTGTATAAACACCTGGACAATTCCGGCGGCAAGACGATGAAAGAACTGAAAGAGAAAAAGGATTTTGACGATAAGCTGGCTGGCGAAATGAGGGGGCTGATTGAAGATTACAAAAATACGCTAGAGTATCTGGAAAAATAATATCATGGCTGGAATCAGGGACATAAAACGACAGATCAAATCCATCGGCAACACCAAGAAGATCACCAAGGCGATGGAGATGGTGGCCGCCGCCAAGATGCGCAAGGCGACCGAGGCGGTTTTGCGTACCCGCACTTACGCCAACCTTAGTTGGGAGACGGTGCTCAGCATATCGCGCGCGAACGGCGACGGGGAAAAGCCCCTCCATCCGCTCCTGACCAAACGTCCGGAAACAAAGAAAGTAGCGATCATTTTGATCGCCTCCAACCGCGGCCTGTGCGGCGGTTTCAACGCCGCGCTCATGGCCAAAGCCGCCGCCTCGGTAAAGAAACACGATCAGCCGACCGAATTCATCGTTATCGGCAAGAAGGGCAAGGCGATCCATAAATATTACGGCCATGAGATCGCGGCCGAGTTTGAAAAAGAGGATCTGGCCGCGACGGTGCGCGAGGTGCTGCCGATCGCCCAGCTGGTGATCGATGACTACTTGTCCGGCAGATACGATAAAGTGCTGGTCGCTTATACCGATTTCGTTTCAGCGAGCAAACAGGTACCGCGGGTGCGCCAGCTTTTGCCGGTCGAGACGGAAAAAGAAGACCGGTACCTGGGCGTGGTTGGAAAGGACACCCGCATCGGAATGACCGAAGAATTCGTCAAAGAAAAAGAGGCCGGCCACCTGGAACACCAGGAGCACCGGCACGAATACACCTTTGAGCCGAGCCCAGACGAGGTCTTGGACCAGATGATTCCGCGCCTGATCGAGGTGCAGCTGTATCAGGCGATGCTCGAGTCCAACGCCTCGGAACAGAGCGCCCGGATGAACGCCATGCACCAAGCGTCGCAAGCGGCCGGTGATATGATTTCCGACCTGACGCTATATTACAACAAGGCGCGGCAGGAAAAGATTACGGCGGAGATCGCGGAGATATCGGCCGGAGCCAATGCATTGAAGGAGAAATAATCAGTGAACAGTAAACAGTGAACAAAACGCACCGTAATTGTCATCCTGAACGAAGTGAAGGATCTATTATACATCGTTTTCCAACCTATTATAGATTCTTCGCTGCGCTCAGAATGACAGAGGCAGGCGTTCTTTAAATAAAAAACCCGCCAGGCCGAAAGGGTATGGCGGGGAGATAGGTCTTCATGCAAAGATCGGTCTACCGTTTACGAAAGGTCCGAACAGCAACCAGCCCGCATCAATACCGCCGGGATTGAGGGCGGCTTCACGCGATCGGCGCTGTCTTTCCGCCTCACAGCGCTCATATTCTCTCATCCCGCGCGGCGTAAGGTTGAATACGATCGGACCGCCAAGTTTGTTCGGATAAGCTACCGAGGCGATTTCACAAAACGGAATTTCTCCTTTTTTCCAACTTTTTAACATGGCCCCTCCTATGCAAACTAATTTATTATTAGTTAATATTAATACAAGCAGCTTGTCAAGGTGTAATATAAAAGTTTTTTAAATAAAAAAAGTGCCGCCAGAGCTCGCGAGATTCGCGAGATGGCGGCAATGGAACGTCAGGTGGCGTTGGGGGCAAGGAGCTGATTCAGCTCCTGGAGCGCGAGGCAGCCGTCCTTGCAGCCCTCCTCGTCTCCCGGGCAGCCGACTTCGGCGCAAAGCCGTACCTCACGCTCCAGTTGGTTGCGACGATCCGCAATGCACTCCCGGCATTCGTTTGCCGACAGAAGCAGGGCGTCAAGAAAACCCGCCTCTTTCCGTTCAATGCAGCGCTTCTCGAGTTCGCTC
>JAJYMT010000036.1 GCA_021786695.1 bacterium | reverse complement strand
TGTTCCGCGCGTCATCGGCCAGGATAAGTCCTACCGGTCGGGTGACGCCGTCTCTTTCAGGGGTCAGTTGGTCGTCGCCAGCACCAACCAGGGAAAATTAGAAATTTTCAAACTCGACGGCAGCGCCCTGAACCGCACCGCCACCGTGATTAATAGCAATGCAGGCGGTTCATTAGGTGATCCGGCTCTGAGCGAAGAGAACGGCGAACTTTACGCCTACCTGGTGGACGGCCGCAACCTTTACAAGTATAGGATCAGTGATTTTTACAATCCATCCCTGGTCAAGCAGGCGAACGAAGTGACGCTCGGCGATTGGTTTTCCGGCGTGGTGATCGCCAAAGATCGCGTCGTGACTATCGGCTCTGGGGGCCTCAAGCTCTGGACGCCGGCGCTTGAACGGATTGATCTCTATCCGCTCTCGGTGCAGAATCCGTACAATCTGATCTTGAGCCCGCAAGGCGCCTTCATTTTTAATTTGGAAAACGATCTGTTCACTTTATTCAATTCGCCGAACCGCAACGTCTTCGCGACTTTCAACAATTTTGACGAGTACAGCATTTCGCGGTCGGAGGTCTTCGCTCTGGATTCCCACAATCGCAAGGCCTTCAATGATGACGAGGAGACCAAACTCTATCTGGTGGACGACCGTGAATTGAGGCAGATCGACTTTGATTCCTTTACCACCAAGACCTTCAGGCATATTTCCAATATCGGCTACGATGTCGCCGGCATCCGTGGCGATGACCACCTGTATTTTTCCGACGGTATCGGTGTGGTGAAGATTGATAAGAATTATTTCAAGCCGCTTACCTGGGTTTATACCACTTCCAAATTCGGTGACGGCGGCTGGGCGATGGGCCTGAAAGTCGCGGACACGGATAACGGACAGCGGGTGGTGGTCTTCAATAATTCCGCCATCCTGGTGCTGGACGAGAATCTGCGCCTGGTCGCCTCCCGCGCGCAAAGCGAAGATCCGATCGAGCCGGTGCGCGAGGGATTGTCGCTCCATCTTGACCGTAATCGCGCCGCCGCCAATTCGCTGATCGGTTTGACCGGCACCGGCTTCGGCGCCAACGAACAGGTGACCATCAGTTTCGCCGGTTCGATCTTTTACGCCCAGGCCGACAGCGCGGGGCGCTTTTCGAAAATCATCACCGTGCCGAATGTCAACAGGCAACGGACCGATATCCGCGTCACCGGCGACGTATCACGGATAACTTACAGCGCCGCCTTCGAGATAGAGTAGGAATCAGTGAACAGTGAACAGTGAACAATTAATTCATTATAGTGAGCTTAATCAAACTTACTTAAATAGTGGGTTTACCGAACTATGAATACACAAGGAACAAGGAAAGAAAAATCCATCAAGCCGTCAGTATTGATCGTTCTTTTCGGTTTGATTTTTCAACTTATTTCAATCTCGATCCCGACCGAGGCCGTACGCGCGGCAACCGTATCCGGCGTCAACCTGATCAAGAATGGCAGTTTCGAGACCGATCCTTACGCTAACTGGGGGATCTGGAAAAGCGCCGGCGCGACCCGGACGATCAATCTGTTCCGTTCGCTTGAGCCGGCCTTCGGGCAGGGTTCGTACTCGGCCGGAATCGAAGCGAGCGGCAACCCGGAATCGCGGGTTTCCGTCGGCCTGGTCGGCTCGGCCGCCAACAGTTTTGCCGTTACCGCGGACAAAAGATATTTGCTTAAATATTATGCCAAGGCCGATCGGCCGATGAACGTTTCGACCTATCTGGAAAACGCTTCGACCTTCGCCCCCGTCACCGCCCTGACCGAGCAGTCGATCAGCACCGATTGGCAGGAACAGAGCGTGATTTTGTCGCCTAACGCCGGCACCGCCGGCAGCGGGCTGGTAGTGTTCGCTTTCGGCGATATGCCGGCGGGCGCCACTCTCACCCTGGACGGTCTGGTTCTGGCTGAATTCGCGCCTCAACTCGCCACCGCCGAGGTCAAGGGTTCGATCGGCGACGGCAATAAGGCGGTGCGGATCAATAATCTGGCTTTCTCGAACGAAAGCGACATTGCGATCGAACTTCCTTTTTATAATGAACTCACCAAGACGGCCGAAAGCAAAAGATTCGTACCGGACAGGATCGTTGGCCAAGACGTCTATTTCAAGATGTATGATCAGACCTTTTCCGGCATCGGGCGCGTGTTCGTCAAAAATAATTTTGCCGGACAATTCAACTATAACGTCCAGCCGAAATTGTCTGAATTCATCCCGTTTTACCCGCGTTCCAGCGAGGATCTGAGCGTCAAAGTGAGCGGCATCAATCCGCAAGCGAACGCCACTTTCGTAATCGCGCAGGTCACGAACACCAAGAACGTGAGATCGGTCGTCTTCATTAATCCGTCGTCTTTCGACGGCAAACTGACCCTGCTGACCGTGAAATTGCCGACCGGCCTGGTCAGCGGTTCATTGCAGGTGCAGACCTCTTTCGTCAATACCGCGGGTAAGAACGTGGAGAACCGCACCGCCGGCATCGCCTACAAGGTCAAGCCGGTCGTCACCTCGGTCGAATGGAGCAAGCGCGGTTTCGAGCAGGTGGGCGACAAGCTGCGCCTGCGCGGCCGCGGCATCACCAACGCGCCGACCGTTAATTTTTACACTCCGGCCGGGGTCTTGATCGCGGGCGTTAAGGCCGCGGTGCTTTCGATCGGCGGCAGCGAAGAAGAGATCGAAGTGGCCGCGCCGACCAAGGCCAACCAGGCGACGATCAAGGTCTCGGTCGACGGCGTGCTGTCAGATGACGGCGTCGCCCTGCAGTATTCGGCCCGGCCGAAATTGACCTTGATCACCACCAAAAACAAAAGGACCTATCCGGATTCGGGAGAAATATTGCCGGCTGCAAAAATCGGCGAGGAAATCACCCTGACCGGCGAGGGTTTCGCGGCTTCTTCCTCCAGCGCGCTGGAAGTCGAATTCCAGGGCTTCGGCCGCCGTTTCCGCACGCCGGTCCAGGCGGGGAAGGTTGATGCGGCCGGCAAGATCATCAAAATTACGGTGCCCGAAACCGCGCAAACCGGATTTCTGGCCGTCTATTCCGCCGGCGAGAGATCGAACTATCGGCCGATGGAAATCATCCCGAAATTGTTGTCGGTCAGTCCGAATCCGGTACTGCCGGCGAAAGCCATTACCGTTCTGGCAGAGGGCGTAGGCGGCAATCCCAGGGCCGCGAAGATAATTTTCAACCTGACCGCCAAGGATACGCTCGAGGTCATTCCCGATTCGATCTCGGTCAATACCAATACCGGTGTTGCCACCATCTCTTTGACCGCGCCGATCGCGCTGTCCTCAAGCTATTCGTCGATAAATCTTCAATACGACCGCTGGTCGGACAACGAAAAGATCAATCTGGCCGTCCAGCCGTATATCAACGAGGCCAGCATCGATCTGGATTCGCGAGTATTGGCGATCAAGGGTTATGGCTTTTCCATTAATCCGGCCGAAAATCTGATCACCTACCGCTACGCGGATCAGAACCATTCGATCATCACCCCGAGCGTTAAGATGCTCGGCGTCTATCCGACCGAGGAGGGCCAGGAGATTCGCATCCAAATTTTGGACAATTACCACTACGGTTATGTGTCGGTAACGGTCGGCGGCAAAAGCTCGAACGAAGCCAACTTCGGTCCGGTCTCGATCCGCAAGATCGCCCGCCGCATCGAATTGGTGCCGTCGATCGGACGCGTGATGGGCGTGCTCTATATCTCTGGCTATAATTTCGGCGCCAATGGCGACGTCAAGGTCGGCGATGTCTGGGCCACCACCACCTATCGCAGCGAATTTCAGATCACCGCTTATGTAGAACAGGCAGACCTCTACAAAAATCCGGTAATTGTCACTAAGTTATAACTGATTCGCAGGTAACGCGATATAGATTAAAAATTGAAAAAATATTATGAAGATAGCGTTCATCGGACAGAAAGGCATACCGGCCAAGTTCGGCGGCGTGGAAAAGCACGTCGATGATTTGTCGCGCCGCCTGGCGGCCGCCGGCCACGAGGTACTGGTCTATACCCGTCCGAACTATACCGATCCGACGCTCGCGCATTGGCAGGGAGTCCGGCTGATCAGCGTGCCCTCGATCGGCACCAAACACCTGGACGCGATCACTCATACTTTCCGCGCGGTGCTGGATGTGGCTCGCCGCGAGGTAGACGTGATCCATTTCCATTCGATCGGGCCGTCATCCCTCATCTGGCTGGTAAAACTCTTGAAACCCAAGACGCCGGTAGTTGCGACCTTCCACGCGCAGTGCTACTACCACCAGAAATGGGGAACTTTCGCGCGCTGGTATCTTAAATTCGGGGAACTGGTTTGCCTGAAATTGGCCGATCGCACCATCGCGGTCTCGCGCACCCTGCAGAAATACGCCGCCAACGCCTACGGCCGGATGGTGGACTATATCCCGAACGGCGTAGAAACGGCCGACCAGACGGTCGGCGAAACGGAATTGTCCGGCTGGCGGCTGGCCGCCGGCAGCTATGTGGTGGCGGTCTCGCGCCTAGTCCGGCACAAGGGGCTCCATTATCTGATCCGCGCCTTCAAGGACCTGGAGACCGACAAGAAACTGGTGATTGTCGGCGATGGCGCCTTTACCGACGAATACGTCGCCGAACTGCGCCAACTGGCGAAAGATGACGAAAGCATCATTTTTACCGGCAACCAGACCGGCGAATCGCTGTCGCAACTTTTTGCCAATGCCTATCTATTTGTCCAGCCGTCGGAATCGGAAGGCCTGTCCATCACTTTGCTCGAAGCGATGTCTTACGGCCGCGCCGTTCTGATCAGCGATATCAAGGAAAATCTGGAAGCGGCCGGGGAGCAGGGGCTGACCTTCAAAAGTAAAAGCGTGCGCGACCTGCGCGAGCGCCTGGCAGAACTGCTCGCCGACCCCGAATTGGTCAGAACCAGTGGCGAGCGCAACCGCGAAAGAGTAAAGGCCCTGTATAATTGGAACGATATTTCGCGCGAAATAATCAGCGTTTACGAACAGGCGCTCTCAGACAAAAAAGCCAAGAAGCGGTTTGCCCGCCTGCGCCTGGCCGGCAAGATGATCGGCATGCTGTTCTAATTTTTTTCCAATCCGCCGCACTCCCATAATCCAGTTTATGGGAGTGAAGAGAAGATTATTTTCTTTTACAGCCGCCCGGCGCTTAAGAAGGGCGGGAATACGATATTAATTTTTTCCTTCGGACATCGGTCCGAGGGATTTTTTGTATTTGGCGCCTTTATGTTATAATAATAACAGTCAAGTGGATAACTCATCCATAATTTTTTTCAATGCAATTCAGGAAACGGGTGACAAGGAAAAAAACGCTTTCGCTCCTCCAAGCGGAGCGTGATTTTGTTTCTTTCCTCAGGCGCTCGAAAAATTTCTCTTTCACCTCCTTCTGGTTCGGCTTCGCTCACCACGGGCGGCTGGGTTTCCGCTTCAATAATTTCTTGCGCGAGCATCATTTTATGCTCGGTTTTTTGCTGCTGGCCCTGGTTGCCGGCGCGCTGGGCGGATTGTACGACGGGGCGAGCAAGAAACTGGCAGAGAGACCCAGCAAGGTGATGGCGGCTACTGGGGATGTCAATTGGAGTATTCAGCCGGGAGCAGTAACGACTGGAAATGGAAACGCCAGCGGTTGTATAGACAGTTGCAGCTTGATCGGAGCGGTTTCTAATGTCACAGACAATAGTACAACCACCTATTATGGAGGAACGGGCGGCAATGGCATCTCTGGCGGCGGCGGATCCTGGTGGTATAGCGCCACAACAACTCTGCCTTCATCGAGAAGAATAAACGACATAGTTTTAGATCATACTTATGGAGGTACGCGAGGAATCGGCTCCGGACAAACCACCACCTGGAAAGTTTCTGTTCTTGCGGGTGGTTCATGGGTTACTATAGTAAATTCATCCTTTAACGGTATTGCCGCCGCAACGAGATATGTAGCCACAACCTCTGCTGGTTGGGATAATGTAACCGCCCTCAATGTTACTGCCAATTGTACTTATGGTGGCTCAAATATTGCAGCTTGCGGCCATAGAACCAACGAACTAAGTGCCTGGGGTCCGCCGGCCGACATCACTCCACCTGTCCGCTCGGGCGGCGCGCCCAGCGGCATTTTACCGGCGGGCACGACGCAGATCAATATGTCATTGGCGACGGATGAAAACGCCCTGTGCAAGTTTTCTACCAATGCCGGAGAAACATTTGCCCAGAAGAAAAATCTTTTTTGGAAACAAGAAACGGCAGCGGCCAGTTGGCCAGGAAGACAGGGACATCAGGCAGTGATTTATAACGGCAGAATATGGTTACTGGGCGGTGAAACCGGCAATATAGTGTATGCAAACGATGTCTGGTCTTCCCCTGATGGCACCAACTGGACAGCATCCGCTAATGCTCCATGGACAGCACGAAAAAATTTTGCAACCGAGGTTTTCAATAATAAAATTTGGGTAATGGGTGGTTGGGACGGAGCAAGAAAAAACGATGTATGGTCTTTCGATGGGACCACTTGGACGTCTTCCGGAAACGCAATTTGGTCGGCTAGGAGCGGCATGTCCGCAGTAACCTACAACGGAAAACTGTATGTATTGGGGGGATATGATGGTACTGCTTATAGTGATAGGGTTTGGTCCTTTAATGGAACGACCTGGGTTCCAGAACAGTGGATGCCAGCAGCGAGAGGTTATTTTGCAACGGCCGTGTATAACGGTAAACTTTGGGTGTTCGGAGGTTACGATGGTGTATCTGCTCAGACAACCGTCTGGTCTTATGACGGTAATGTCTGGACGGTTGAAGCACCCTTCACCAGCGGAATTTATAATCATCCGGCCGTGGTTTATAACAACCGTGTTTGGCTGATGGGAAATTCCGGATATAGAAACGAAGCGTGGTCATTTGACGGCACCGTCTGGGATCAGGAAACGACCAATATAACCACTTGGAACATGTGGCCGGGAAGATTGGATTTTCCGGCCGTTGTTTTTAATAACAAGATTTGGGTGCTTGGAGGAAATGGCGCTGGCAGTACCTATGGCACTAGTTTCAGCCATGATATCTGGTCAACCGGTGGTATGAATCATTCATATCTGCTGGTCGGACTGGCGAATGGAAGTTCATATAATTATTATGTTCGTTGCGAGGATAGCGTTCGTAATATCAATACAACCGACTACGCGATTTCTTTTTCAGTCGCAAATCCCGCCGCCTTCACCTGCGGTTCGCCGCTGGTCGATTCGCGCGACTCCAAGAGTTACGCGACTGTGCAAGTCGGTACGCAGTGCTGGATGAAACAAGGGCTGAATGTGGGGCAACTCATCAATGGTTCCATCAACCAGGGTACAAACTGTTCTTCCTCCGATTCCATTCAGAAATATTGTTATAATAATAATGCCTCCAACTGCAATTCTAATAATAATCCCAATTATCCGGATGGCGGCCTATACCAATGGAATCAGGCGATGTGCGGTTCAACAATTGAGGGCGCGCAAGGTATCTGTCCGGCTGGCTGGCACATTCCGACAGACGCGGAATATTGCGCCATGGAGCAGGCAGTTGATCCGACAGTAACCTGCGCTAGTATAGGTTGGAGGGGGACAGACGTCGGAACTAAACTGAAACCGGGCGGTTCATCCGGATGGGAAGGCAATTTGGCCGGAGACTATATTGGGGCTTTCATGCTTCGTACGAGTAACGGCAGTTTTTGGACATCTTCAGAAAGCGATGCGTCCAATGCTTGGGGACGAGGATTGATGTCAACTCTCACGACGGTTGGCCGTAACAGTAACAATATTAAGACAATGGGTAATTCCATCCGCTGTGTCCAGGACTCCGCCGCTTCTCCCGCCGGCACTGGCGGCAACGTCACCGGCTACGCCTATAGCGCCGGTACCGGCTGGATCAAATTCAGTTCCTCGACCCCGCCGGTCGGCAAGCGCGAGCCGCTTGAAAGCGACCCGAAGTTTGCCGAGCGGATCGAGAGAGCGCTGGTGACGGCCGAACGAGCATATCAGATGGCAAAACTCCGGCTGTTCGGGATTCCCAATCGCCAATCGGTCGCCCGGCGCGACTATTCCTCGGCCGTTACAAAGGCGATCGGCTTCAGCGGCACCCTACTTTCAAAAATTTATGACGCCGTCTACTTCGGCGTAAAGACCGCCCTGGCCGCTTCCGACTACAGCGTCAATATCGATCCGACGACGGGGCAGTTTTCCGGCTATGCCTGGTCGGACGCGGTCGGCTGGATCTACTTCGGGCCGGACGCCAATCTGCCCGGATACGGCCAGACCAACGAAATCGATGCGCCGAGCAGCCCCAAATATTGGGCCAAGTGGAGCAAGGCGTTTGACGCGCCCGACAGCGTCACCGGCTGGGCGAAAATTTTGGCGCTCGGCGCGGACGGCTGGATCAAGATGAGCGACGCCGGCATCGGCACCTGGGCGGGCAGGGGCGTATCGATCAAGACCGGCGGCGACTTTGACGGCTGGGCCTGGAACTCGGGCGCCGGCGGCGCGGCCGGCATCGGTTGGATCGCCTTCAACGCGACCGCCTGCAGTTTGCCCGGCGTCACTTGCCCCGGCGGCGCCACCGGTTACAAAGTGGTAGCCAACCTGGGCGTTGGTCCGAACCAGCCGCCGACCGCCGTGAATCTGTCCGCCCCCAACCACTCCACCTCCAGCGCGCAGCTGATCGGCGCCAAACACGCGTATCTGAGCTGGGTCTTCAGCGACCCCAACAATATATGCGCCGGCGGCAGCAACAACGGCAACGCCTGCATCCAAAACAGCGATTGCCCCGGCGGCAGCTGCAACATCGTCGACACGCAATCGGCCTACCGCGTCATCCTTTATAATCTGACCGATAGCAACATCGCTACCGACACCAGCCAGGTCATTTCAACAGCCGTGCAGTTCGATGCGAGCGCCTGGATCGACTACGGCAAGACCTACCGCTGGGAACTCTATGTCTGGGACTCGAACGGAGCAAGCTCGACAGTCGTCAATTCTCCCGTCGATTTCACTACCTTCACCCACGAATTTCCGAACGCCTACTTCGGCTGGGCTCCGGCCAAACCCAGCGCCGGTCAGACCGTGATTTTCGACTCCGGCAGGTCAACCACCACCTGGCCGGTATATCTGCCCTTCACTTACGCCTGGACGTTCACCAATACGGACATCAGCACCTCGGCCAGTTCCAGTCCGACGGCAAAGATCGTCAGCTCCGGCACCTCGACCAAGATCCAGCTGATCGTCACCGACAGCGCCGGCTACTCTTCGGCGCCCACCTCCACTTCATTCAGCGGTAAACTAAAATTGCCTTCCTGGACCGAGGTCAAGCCGTGAGAAACATTTGTAATTATCAATTATCAATTTAGAGCGAGATGGTATTATTTATTGACACGACCAAACGGGATGATGTCGCGATCGAATTACGGAGCGGAAAAGAAGTCCTGGCAAAGAGGACTTTTTTTGCGCGGCGGGCGCAAGCGGAAAAACTGCTTCCCGAAATCGAAAAGATGCTGAAGCGCTCGGGGAAGAGCATCAAGGACGTTAAAAAAATTTTGGTCGCCGGCAAGGCCGATTTGAAGCCGGGCGAGGCCGGTTCGTTCTCCTCTTTACGGATCGGCGTGGTCACCGCCAATGCCTTGGCCTTCGCTCTTGGCGTTCCGATCGAAGGCGTCGATGGCAAGGCGCCAAAAAGGGCCGGCAAGATACAAATTGTTGTACCGCAGTACGACCGCAAGCCGAAAATTACGGCAAAAAAGAAAAAATAGGCCACAATATCTGGTGGATGTGGATAAGGTGTTCATATACTAGCCATTTTTTGTAAACAGAAAGTGGATAAACCACTCGTCAAATAAAAGACGAGTTTTTTTGTGGCAAAAATCGATATAATTCAGCAATTATTAGCCAAATATTAGTGGGGAGGGTTGATTGACTTTAGGCAATTTGTGGTGTATACTTAAATCATAGTGGTGAAAAGTGGGGAATTATCAAACCCTGCCGCCGCTAAAAAACTTTGAAAACAAACCTTAAAATAAAAAGCTCTTAACCCCAAGGCCTAAAAAAGGGGTTTGGCATCAGCCGACCCGGTCAAGTCACATAACGCCGGGTCGCCGGTCCGCTGTCGTGCCCGGACCGATCGCCATTATCCGCCAAAATAGCGGATGGATACGACCAAAAAGAGCGAATTTTAAGACGAAAGGGGATCGAGCAACCCACTAAACATGGTTGGTCGGTCTCCTTTTGGAGGATTGTGCGAGCAGTCCTTCTCTCCCCATCGCCATGAGTAATCCCATAATCCAGTTTATGGGAGTGAAACAGAAGAGCAAAAAACGGCAATTTTTGATATTTTTAGTATGTTCATCGGCGAATATCAACATAATTTAGACGACAAGGGCAGGATGGCAGTTCCGGCCAAGTTTCGCGCGTTACTCAAGACCGGGGCGGTTGTCACCAAGGGTCTGGATAACTGCCTGTTTTTATATCCAAAAAAAGAATGGCAGAAGATGGCGCCCAAACTTGCCGCATTGCCTTTTTCGAAGACCAACAACCGCGCGATTTCGCGGCACATGCTGGCCGGGGCGATGGAAGTCGATTTCGACAACCAGGGCCGGATCGTACTGCCGGAATACCTGCGCCAGTTCGCGGGGCTTAAGAAAAAAGCGGTGATCGCGGGACTCTATGACCGGCTGGAAATTTGGGATGAAGAGGCCTGGCAGAAATACAAGGCCGGCACCGAGGCCAAATCGACCGACATCGCCGAGGCGCTCGGGGAATTGAACGTTTAGGGGATCAGTGAACAGTGAACAGTGAACAGAAATTATTAATTGTCATTGCGGGCCTGGCTCGCATCCAGGAGATAGCGCACGAAACCTGGATCCCGGGTCAGTTCGGCAGGCTCACTGCAGGCAAGCCCGGGATGACAAAAGAAAAAATGGAGGCAAAAATCGAAAACAGAAGCGACAGGGTGAAAAAACTGGAGGTGCGGATCGAGACGATCATCGCCAATGATTGGCGGGAATTACGAGAATGCATACGCCGGCGCGCGCAAGCAATCACCTTGGTCAAAGAGATTGTCTAACGCCAAAACTATATGGAATATCGGCATGAACCGGTGATGCTTTCGGAAGCGCTTGCCTATCTGGAGCCGAAATCGGGCAAGAATTACATCGACGCGACTTTGGGCGGAGCCGGTTACACGCTCGCCCTCGCCGAGCGGATCGGAACCGGCAAGGTGCTCGCGATCGACCTGGATGAGCTGGCGATCGCCAACGCCGAGGAACTGATAAAAAAAAGAAAAATAAAAAATTTAATAATCGCCAATGACAATTTCGCAAATATTGAAAAAATCATCGAGGAGAAATTTAAACGTCGGAAAATTAAGTTTAGCGGTATCGTTTTTGATCTGGGGCTATCATCGGCTCAGCTGGCTGACCGAAGCCGAGGTTTTTCTTTCGCGGCTGATACTCCGCTCCTGATGAATTTTAGCTCCGCGCAAGGAGGGGAGCTAACCGAGCGGATCGTCAATCGGGAAAAAGAAACGGAACTGGCGCGGATTTTCCGGGAATTCGGCGAAGAAAAATTCGCCTGGCCGATCGCCAAATCGATCGCGCGCAGGCGAAAAGAAAAGCCGATCCGGAGCACCGGCGCCCTGGTGGCCGCGATCGAAGGCGGCTTGCCCAAAGGTTATTTGAAAAAATCAAGCTCGCCTCGCCATAGCCGCGGCGGAGCGGGCATCCATTTCGCCACCCGCGTCTTCCAGGCGCTGCGGATCGCGACCAACGACGAGCTGGGCAATTTGCGCCGGGCGCTCTCGGCCGCGGCCGGAATCATTGAAAAAAAAGGGCGGGTCGTGGTGGTGAGCTATCACTCGCTCGAAGACCGGATCGTCAAGAACTTTTTCCGCGACGAGGCCAAAGGATGCATCTGTCCGCCGCAGTCGTTCAGTTGCAGTTGCGGCCATGAGCCGCGATTAAGAATCATCACCAAAAAACCGCTGGTCGCGAGCGCCGGGGAGATTGCAAGGAATCCGCGGGCCAGGAGCGCCAAGCTGCGCGCTGCGGAAATCATATAAAAGATAAATAAAATAGGTGATTAAAATCTTCAATCAAGGTATGGGGGGGAGAATCAAAGAAACAAAACAAAATCGGCGGTCTTTGAATTGGCAGCTGATCAATCGCATCCTGTTGGCGCTGATCATTTTTTTCGGCGCCAGCTATCTGGTCGGCGTCAATGAACTCTCGATAAAGACCGTGGTTTTACAGGAACAGAAAAAAAAGATATTCGGCATGAAAAACATTTCCGCCGACCTTGAGTTGCAGGCGATGTCTTTGGGCTCGTTCACCAACGTGGGCGAGCGGCTGGCCGGACTGGGCCTCGTTAAGGTGGATAAAGTTGATTATGTGGCGGGCGTACCGGCCGTCGCGATGAGAAGATAGATAATAATTTTATGGCATGAAATGGCGGGGCAATAAGCAATTTGGCAAGCAAGAAAATCATAATCGCATCAATCTGGTGATGGCGATTATTTTTATATTCGGCCTGGCAGCGGCCAGCCAGCTGTTCCGGCTGCAGGTAATCGATTATGATCGCTACCGCGCGGCGGCGGCCAAGCAGCAGGAATCGGAAGGGGTGATCAGGGCCGAGCGCGGCAAAATTTTCATCCAAGACGCCCGCTCGGCGGTCGGGAATGCGGAATTGTATCCGATCGCCATCAATCGGCCGATGGCGACAGTTTTCGCCCGTCCGGTCCTGGTATCTGAACCGCAGAAAACCGCAGAGATCCTCTACGGTCTGTTCGACGAACGGCGCGACAAGGAGGAGGTGGAAAAAATGTTGTCCGCGGACGAGGAGTTGAAAAAGCAGAGTGCGGACTTTCTCGCGGTAAAGCGCGAATTGGAAATCCGTTCGCGGAAAGAGAATGGAATCGGAAAATATCTGGCGATTTTTTCGCGCGCGGACGATCCTTACGAAAAAATAGCGGAGCGCGTGCCGGAAGAAACGGTGGAGGAATTGAAGAAACTGAAAATCGCCGGCGTCGACTACGCGCTCGAGCCGCAGAGATATTATCCGGAAAAAAACGTCTTGAGCCATCTGACCGGTTTCGTCGGCTATTCGGCAGACAAGCGCGAAGGACGATACGGGCTTGAGGGTTTTTTCGACAAAGAATTGGCCGGCGTCGACGGCTACCTCAAGGCGGACCGCAACGCGCTCGGAGAGCTGATCGTGATGGACGATAAAAATTACAGCAAGCCGAAAAACGGCCGCGACCTGGTTCTGACCATCAACCGCTCGATCCAGTTCGAGGCCTGCGCCCGGCTGGCGGCCGCGGTAGCTAGACACGGGGCGGAAGGCGGCTCGGTGATCATCATGGAGCCCGCCACCGGCGCCATTATCGCCTTGTGCGCCAATCCGGATTATGATCCGAACGATTATCGCGAGGTGGCCGAGATGAAAACATTCAACAATCAGGCGATCTTTTCCCAATACGAGCCGGGTTCGACCTTCAAGTCGATCACCATGGCGGCCGCCCTGGACCAGGGCAAAGTATCGCCTTCGACGGCCTATGACGACAAGGGCTTCGTGATGGTCGAGGGCTGGCCCAAACCGATCAAGAATTCCGACTTTGAATCTTTCGGCTCCCACGGCCGGACCGACATGACCACGGTGTTGGAAAAGTCGCTCAACACCGGCGCGATTTTCGCCATGAACCAGATCGGGCCGAAAATCTTTGCCGATTACGTCAAAAATTTCGGGTTCGGCGAGAAGTGCGGCATCGAATTGGAAACCGAGGCGCCGGGAAACATCAGCAACCTGACCGGCAAGAAAATCCGCCCGATCAACGCCGCCACCGCCGCTTTCGGCCAGGGCATCACCGTCACCCCGCTGCAGATGATCACTTCCTACGCGGCGATCGCCAACGGCGGCATCCTGGTCCAGCCGTTCGCGGTCAAGGAAATCGCCGGCGGGAACGGCGAACGGATCATCACCGCTCCCAAGCAGATCCGGCGGGTCGTGAGCGGCCGCACCGCTACCTTGCTGTCCGCCATGCTCACTAACGCGGTGGAAAAGGGGCACGCCAAGCGCGCTAAAGTCCCCGGCTATTACGTCGCCGGCAAGACCGGCACCGCCCAAGTCGCGGCTGAAGGCGAAAAGGGCTATAGCGACAAGACCATCCACTCCTTTATCGGTTTTGCGCCGGTAAACGATCCGAAGTTCGTGATGCTAACCCGTTTGGACGATCCCAAGGACGCGCGTTTCGCCGAATCGACCGCCGTGCCGCTCTTTGGCGAAATTGCCAAGTTTGTGTTAGAATATTACCAAGTACCGACGGAGAGGAAAGATTGATTTACGATTTAAGATTTACGATTTAAGAATAGAAGCTAATGAAGAAATTATTGCAATTAAAATTAAAAATGCTCGCCAAAATGATTCTGGCGCGCTACAAGCCGGAAGTGATCGGCGTCACCGGTTCGGCCGGCAAGACCAGCGCGGCCGAGGCGATTTTCGCCGTGCTTTCCGCTTCATACCGCGTCAGGCGCAATGAAAAGAATTATAACAATGAGATCGGCTTGCCGCTGACGGTTATCGGACGGCAATCTCCGGGCAAAAATTTGTTCGGCTGGCTGGCGGTTTTTTTCTACGGCTTGAGGATCATCCTGGTCAAAGACAAGAATTATCCGCAAATTTTAATATTGGAAATGGGCGTGGATCGCCCCGGAGATATGGCTTATCTGAATACGATCGTCAGTCCCAAAGTCGCCATCATCACGCTGATCGGGCCGATGCACCTGGAATTTTTCGGCAGCGTCGATAATATCATCAAGGAAAAAGGCCAGTTGATCGCCGCGCTCAAACCGGGCGGCTGGGCGATTCTGAATTACGACGACCAGGAGGCGCGAAGGATGAAGGACTTCAGCCGCGTCAAGGTGCTTACTTACGGTTTTGACGAGAAGGCCGATGTCAGGGCGCAAAGTTTGACTTTCAACTTCGAAACGGATCGCGCCGCCGCCGGTCTGCACGGGATGAATTTTAAATTGAGCTACGGCGGTTCGACCGTGCCGGCGCTCCTGCCGATGGTGATCGGCTACCAGGCGGTTTATGCCGCGCTGGCCGCCGCCGCGGTCGGCGTAAGTTATGGCCTGAATCTGGTCGAAATTTCCCGCTCGCTCTCCGGGCTAAAAACGCCCAAAGGCAGGATGAACCTGCTTCCAGGAATCAAACGAACGATGATCGTTGATGATACTTATAACGGTTCGCCGCAGCCGGCAGTGGCGGCGCTCGACGTGGTCGGAAAGATTCCGGTTGCCAAGGGCGCCCATAAATACGCAGTGCTTGGAGACATGCTGGAACTGGGCAGTTACACCGTTCAGGGGCATAAAGAGGTGGGACGCGCGGCGGTGGAAAACGGGATCGACTATCTCATCTGCGTCGGTTCGCGCGCCCGCGATATCATGAACGGCGCGGTCGAAACCGGCATGGCAGAAGACAAAATCATCCATTTTGACCAGACGGAGA